>JAJDBZ010000479.1 GCA_029261095.1 Candidatus Omnitrophota bacterium
GCTCCTCGCCGATCAGGTACCCAAGTATTTCGTAGACTTGCAAGATGACGATCTCATCAGTTCACTGGCAATGGTTCACCAGCGCTACAGCACGAACACCTTTCCAAGTTGGGATCTCGCACAGCCCTTCCGGTTCCTGTCCCACAATGGGGAGATCAACACTCTCCGTGGAAACAAGAATTGGATGGAAGCGCGTCAGGGTCTTATGGAATCCGAACTGTTCGGAGAGGACCTAAAGAAAATTTTTCCAGCCATTCTTCCGGATGCGAGCGACTCCGCCACGCTGGACAACGCCCTGGAACTTCTAGTTCTGGGCGGCCGTGAGTTGCCACACGCTATGATGATGCTCATTCCCGAACCTTGGGATGGTCATGAGACCATGGAGGATGACCGGAGAGCATTTTACGAGTACCACGCTTGCCTGATGGAACCTTGGGATGGACCCGCTTCGATTCCCTTCACCGATGGAATTCGGATCGGGGCAGTCCTCGACCGGAATGGCCTACGACCCTCTCGCTATACAGTGACGAAAGATGATTTGGTCATTATGGGGTCCGAGTCCGGTGTCCTTGAAGTCGACCAAGCGAATGTGCGCTACAAAGGCCGCCTTCAACCCGGCCGCATGTTCTTTGTCGACCCGGAGATCGGAAAGATCATTACGGGCGAAGAACTCAAACAGCAATTTATCGGACGCAACCCCTATCGCAAATGGCTTCAAGAGAACCGTGTCGAAATTCAACATCTGCCCGAACCCAAAAGCGATTACCCCGGCCTCGATTCGGACACTTTGCTCGAACGCCAACAGGCATGGGGATATTCACTCGAGGACCTTCGATTTCTCATGGGTCCTATGGCCAAAGACGGGAAAGAAGCGATCGGGTCGATGGGCAACGATACCCCGTTGGCGGTCCTGTCCGACAAATCGCCGCTCCTCTACAACTATTTCAAACAGCTCTTCGCTCAAGTGACCAACCCGCCGCTCGATGCGATTCGTGAAAAATTGGTGACCTCACTTGAAACAACCGCTGGATCGGAAGGGAATCTCTTTGCTGAAACACCCGAGCAATGTCGGCTTCTCAATCTGCCTCAGCCGGTTTTAACCAACAAACAGCTTCAACAGATCAAGGAACTCGATCAGCCCGGTTTGAATACCCACACCATTTCTATCCTGTGCGACCCAGCAGAGGGCGCCTCCGGAATGGAGCGCCGCCTCACCGAGATCTTCGAAGAAGCCGACCATGCTATCGATGCGGGCGCCACACTGTTGCTCCTCTCCGATAGAGGAATTCAGAGGAACAAAATGGCGATCCCCGCGCTCCTCGCCACTTCGGGTCTCCACCAACACCTGGTGCGTGAAGAGAAACGAACTAAAGTGGGAATCATCCTCGAGAGTGGGGAACCGAGGGAATGCCATCACTTTTGTGTGCTGGCGGCATATGGTGCGTGTGCGGTGAATCCTTATCTCGCGTTCGAAACGCTTGAGGATATGATCCTCGATGGAATGCTCCCCGAAATCGATATTGAGGTTGCGACCAAGAATTACATTAAAGCAGTCGGGCTTGGCCTCCTAAAAGTGATGTCCAAGATGGGAATCTCCACCCTTCAGAGTTATCGCGGCGCTCAGATCCTGGAGGCGGTTGGTTTAAATCACACCTTCATTGATCGGTTTTTCACTGACACTGCCTCTCGAATTCAGGGGATCGGATTGCCCGAGGTATTCGAAGAAACTCTAAAACGACACAAATACGCCTACCCCGATCATGATGTCGAAGAATTCCGCCCGCTCATTTCAGGCGGTCAGTATCAGTGGCGACGGGATGGTGAATACCACATGCACAACCCGCTCGCCATTGCCAAATTGCAAGAATCGGTCCGTTACAACCGTCGCAATGTCTGGAACGAATTCACTGATCTGGCGAACAACTATGAGAAGAAACTCGCAACCCTAAGGGGGCTGCTGACTTTCAAGAAGGATCGCGAACCGGTACCGCTTGATGAAGTCGAGCCGATCGAAGCCATCTTTAAGCGCTTCAAAACAGGCGCCATGTCGTTCGGCTCCATTAGCAAGGAAGCGCATGAGACCCTCGCCATTGCCATGAACCGGATCGGTGGCAAGTCGAACACCGGTGAGGGTGGTGAAGATCCGGTGCGTTTTAAACCCGACCCCAATGGAGACCTCCGTCGAAGCGCCATCAAACAGATCGCTTCGGGAAGGTTTGGAGTGACCAACGAATATTTGGTCAACGCGGATGAGCTCCAGATCAAGATGGCCCAAGGAGCCAAGCCTGGCGAGGGAGGCCAGTTGCCAGGTCACAAGGTTGATAAAGTGATTGCGCGAGTTCGCTATTCGACTCCAGGTGTTGGCCTCATTTCGCCACCACCGCACCATGATATCTATTCGATCGAAGATTTAGCTCAATTGATTCACGATCTCAAAAACGCGAACAAGGATGCGCGTGTCTGCGTAAAACTGGTTTCAGAAGTCGGTGTCGGAACTGTCGCCGCTGGAGTGTCTAAAGGACATGCGGATGTCGTCTTGATCAGCGGTGATTCCGGAGGGACCGGTGCGAGTCCGCAAGCCTCCATCAAACATGCGGGTCTGCCTTGGGAACTCGGTCTTGCGGAGACCCATCAGACATTGGTTCTCAACGATTTGCGCAGCAGAATTGTGATCGAGACAGACGGTCAATTGAAAACAGGTCGAGATGTTGCGATTGCGATACTGCTCGGGGCTGAGGAATTCGGATTCGCGACCACAGCCCTCATCACCCTCGGTTGTATCTTAATGAGAAAGTGTCACCTGAACACTTGCCCTGTCGGTATCGCCACACAGAACGAAGAACTTCGCAAAAAGTTTGCGGGCGATCCTCAGGCGGTGGTCAACTTCCTGACATTTATCGGGGAAGATCTGCGTCAAATAATGGCGGACCTCGGTTTTCGGACTGTTAACGAAATGGTCGGTCATTCGGAGTGTTTGGTGACCACAAAGGCAATCGACCACTGGAAGACCCGTGGACTGGATTTGACCCCATTGCTTGCCAAACCCGAAGTGGGACCCGAGGTGGGAACCTATTGCCAGATCGAACAAGACCACGGTCTTGAACTTGCTCTCGACAATCAATTGATCGAGATGTCCGCTCCCGCGCTCGAGAGGAAAGAGCCGGTGTCTATCGAGACACCCATCAAGAATATCAACCGGACTGTTGCCACCATGCTCTCAAGCGAAATCACTCGTCGGCACGGTCGGGATGGACTGGAAGAAGACACCATTCACATTAAGTTTCGAGGTTCTGCAGGGAACAGTTTTGGTGCCTTCTCGGTTCAAGGACTCAAGCTTGAAGTTGAAGGGGATGCCAACGACTATTTCGGAAAAGGATGCTCCGGTTCGAAGATGATGGTCTATCCGGATCGGGACGCCGATTTTGTTCCCGAAGAAAACATCATCATTGGCAATGTCGCTTTTTATGGCGCCACCAGTGGAGAAGCCTATGTTCGCGGTATCGCCGGAGAAAGGTTTTGTGTCAGAAACAGTGGCGTCCGCGCCGTCGTCGAAGGGGTGGGTGACCACGGTTGCGAATACATGACCGGCGGAATCGCGGTGATTCTAGGCCACACGGGAAGAAACTTTGCAGCCGGAATGAGCGGTGGGGTTGCCTACATCTACGATCCCGATGGGCATTTCCCGGTTCGTTGCAATACAGAAATGGTTGAACTGGAAGCACTTGAAAACGAAACCGACATCGACCTTCTCAAGGGACTGGTCGAAAATCATCAGATCTACACCGGAAGCACTGTGGCGGAGAAGATCCTCCAAGACTGGGAAAACGGTCTCCCCAAATTTATTAAAGTGATGCCGACCGATTACAAACGGGCCCTCGAGGAACTCGAGCGTGAAACCCTCCAGACTGTCGGCGCTAGCGAAGAGGTGATTGCCCATGGGTAAACCAACAGGGTTTATGGAATTCGATCGTGAGACCGCAGAGTACCGCCCGGTCGAAGAACGAATTAAAGATTACAAAGAAATACCGGTAAGGTTCCCGGATGAAAAGTTGCAGACCCAAGGGGCCCGGTGCATGGATTGTGGCGTCCCTTTTTGCCACACGGGTTGCCCGCTTGGAAATGTTATTCCGGACTGGAACGATTTGGTATACCGAGGGAAATGGCGCGAAGCGATTGAGCGGCTCCATTTCACCAACAATTTCCCCGAGTTTACCGGAAGGATATGTCCCGCTCCCTGCGAAAAAGCTTGTGTTCTCGGAATCAACGAACCCCCAGTCTCGATCAAACAGATTGAAGTCGGAATCATCGAGCAAGCATGGGATGAGGGGTGGATGATTCCCCGCCCTCCCGCGAAACGGACAGGAAAGACTGTGGCGGTGATCGGGTCTGGACCAGCAGGTCTCGCGGCGGCTGACCAACTGAATAAAGCCGGTCATACAGTCACTCTATTCGAGCGGTCCGACCGTATCGGCGGGCTCCTCATGTATGGAATCCCTCATTTCAAACTGGATAAAGAGGTGGTCAAGCGCCGTCTCGATCTGATGGAAGCCGAGGGGATTCGATTCCAACCCAACACTTGGGTGGGAAAGAATTATCCGACCGAAAACCTCAAAGGGTTCGACGCTGTTGTCATCGCAATCGGAGCGACAAAGGGTAGAGATCTTCCGATTCCCGGTCGCGAGTTGGATGGAGTTCATTTCGCCATGGATTTCCTTCCGCAACAAAACAAACGCTGCGAAGGAGACACTGTCCCCAAGGATATTGAGATTACCGCTGAAGGGAAACATGTGGTGGTCATCGGTGGTGGCGATACCGGGTCCGACTGTATCGGCACCTCGATCCGACAAGGAGCTCTGAGTGTGAAGAACATTGAGCTCTTTCCCAAGCCACCTGTGGAACGAACTGAGAACATGCCTTGGCCGTATTACCCTTTCACCTATCGAACGGAATCCTCCCATGAGGAAGGGGTGGAACGAAATTGGTCGTTGATGACGAAACAATTTGTCGGAGGCAACGGTAAAGTTGAGAAGTTAGAAGGTATCCGATTGGAATGGGTGAAGGATGATAATGGGCAGATGAAGATGGTCGAGTCGCCCGGGTCCGAGTTTGAATGGGATGCGGACTTGGTCCTGCTCGCACTCGGATTTGTAGGTCCGGAGAAGGATGGGATGATAGAAGACCTTGGATTAGAACTGGACGAACGCGGGAATGTAAAAGCCGATGACGACTATCGCACTTCGGCGGAGGGTATCTTCGCTTGTGGAGATTCGAGACGCGGTCAATCGCTCGTTGTATGGGCCATTGCGGAAGGTCGCGAGGCGGCCCGTGCTGTGGATGAATACTTGATGGGCGAAACGGTGCTTCCCAGTCTGGACACTCGCCACCTCTCCCTCCCGGCAAGGCGGGGGTAGCACGCCAAATTATATGAAGGCTCAATTTGCTTCTGGTGTTTCCAACTCCATAGACTTGGAAGAGGCGCTCGAAAGCGTGTTCTTCCAAATTGCACAAAACTTCCACTCCAATGAAACCAATTTGGCCCTGTTGTTCACGACAGGCCATTTTGCGGATTCTTGTGTCCAGATCAGCGAGTGGGTGAATTCAAAGTTCTCCCCCAACTGCTTTATTGGCTGCACCGCGGGTGGAATCATCGGGTCAGACCAGGAGTTTGAAGAGCAATCTGCCCTCTCCCTTATGGTAGGATTTCTTCCGGACTGTAACCTTCATCCTTTTCACCTAACCCAACAAAACGTAGCAGGTCTCTCCGACCCACCGATTGCGAAACAGATTCTTGGAGCGAGCCCCGAAGAGAACCCGTCTTTTCTGCTCCTTCCGGATCCCTTCTCGTTTCAGACCACCGCATTATTGGAAAAACTGGATGCGACTTATCCAACCTCTCCAAAACTGGGGGGACTGGCAAGCGCCGGATTCCAGCCGGGAGCCAATCGACTTTACTACAACGAAGAGACTTTCCTCGATGGAATGGTCGGATTGTCCATGACTGGATCGATGGAGATCCTCCCCATCGTCTCGCAGGGTTGTCGCCCAATCGGTCACCCGATGATGATCACTGACATCGATAAGAACGTCGTCAAAACTCTTGGCAATCGTCCCGCTTTTGAGGTTCTACAAGGAGTGGTTTCGGAATTGTCGGAGGAGGACCAACGATTGGCCTCGACAGCGTTGCTAGCCGGGGTAGTCATCGACGAATACAAAAGCGAGTTCGACCGTGGCGATTTCCTCATTCGAAACTTGATCGGAGGAGATCCGGAGAATGGCTATCTCGTCATCAACGATCATGTGTTGCCCGGGCAAACCATTCAGTTTCAGGTTCGGGATGCGAATACCGCAGAAGAGGAGCTTTCCCTTCTCCTCCAAGGCGCGCTGGGTCGCCTCGGATCCAAACGACCCTTGGCTGCCGCAGTCTTCAATTGTAATGGCCGTGGGCTGCGACTCTTTGCGAACCGAAATCATGACATCGAATTGCTGCAAGCCGCCGCCGAGCAGATCCCCTCGACCGGGTTCTTCTGTGCCGGAGAGATCGGGCCGGTAGGGGGAAGAACTTTCATTCACGGGTTTACAAGCTGCATCGGACTTTTTGTCTCGCGCGAAAGTGAAATCTAGATCGCCGAAACTTTGGTCGAAAATTTGAATCATGGGGAAGAGGATATATATCGCATGAACGCAACGAACCCGAGGACGCCACTGGCCCCTCTCCAAGAAGAGGCGGGAGCACGTTTTGTCGATTTTGGTGGCTGGGACCTTCCCGTTCTTTATACTTCGATAGTGGATGAATCTGAAGCGGTTCGTACGGGGTGTGGGATATTCGATGTCTCTCACATGGGACGATTCTTCCTGAGCGGGATCGCGGTAGTGGAGGATTTGGATCGATTACTCTCGCGAGACCTGACCACTTTGCTCCCAGGCAGGCAAAGGTATGCCCTTTTACTCAACCAAGAAGGAGGCATCCTCGACGATCTCATGGCGGCCCGCATCGCCGATCAGGAATTCTTGCTGGTGGTCAACGCAGGTAATCTTGAGAACGATCGAACCTGGATCGAAGAACACCTTTCCGATGGAACCGATTTGGTCGACCGTTCGGCTGACACAGTGATGATCGCTGTTCAGGGACCGGAAGCGGAGAGAATCCTGGGCGATGTAACTGGTGACGATTATTCTGGGACGAAGTTTCTGGATGTGATGGGTGGCGTTTATCATGGGGTTCCCTATGTCGCTATCCGTGGCGGTTATACGGGAGAAGATGGATTTGAGGTCATCCTTCCAAATGGTGAAGGTCTCCTCCTATGGAAAGAACTTCAGGAGGCGGGTTCGGTTCCGTGTGGGTTAGGTGCACGCGACCTTTTAAGACTCGAGGTAGGGTACCCACTCCATGGCCATGAACTGAGTTCGGAAATCATCCCACATGAGTGCGGATTGAATTGGACTTTGTCGAAGAAAAACGATTTCATCGGGAAGGCGGCTATCGATTCCAGAGAACCCCGTTACGATCTCGTCGGATTTGTCATGGAGAAGAAATCGATCCCGCGTGAAGGGTACTCGGTGGTTGTGAATGGAACCGAGGTCGGAGTGGTCACAAGTGGAGGACTTTCGAGCCGAATGCCCAATGGGTTTGGATTGGCTCGGGTCAAGAAGGGTTCGGTTGAGGAGTCTCTTGAAATTGTCATCCGAGGGAAGAACAATCCGGCCAAGAAGGTAAAACCTCCGTTCATCCGAGATCGGGTGAAACGGTAAAGAATTCAAAGTTGAGGGATGAGAAATGAGTATACCGGAGAACTTAAGATACACCGAGTCACACGAATGGGTGCGAGAGGATGGTGGGGAATCGGTGATTGGAATCACTGATTTCGCCCAGCATGAATTGACCGATATCGTCTTTGTAGACCTTCCGGAGGTGGATTCCGAAGTTGAAGCCAAAAAAGCATGTTGCGTGGTTGAATCCACCAAAATCGCAGCCGATATCTATGCGCCGGTGTCAGGTAAGATTGTGGCGGTGAATGAAGAGTTGAACGATCATCCCGAATGGGTCAATGAGTCACCCTACGAAAAGGGTTGGTTGGTCAGGATTGCCCCTTCGGATAAGTCCGAACTCGACACCCTCATGAACGCGGCCGATTACCAGAGCCATTTGGATAGCGAGTAACCCGGAAGTTCTCATGATGAGTGAAGGTTGGTCGAGAAGAAACTTCCTCCAAGTAGGAGTGGGCGCCGCCACTGTGGCGGGTGCTTCTCAAGTCTCTGCGGAATCGGAAGAGAGGGTTGTCCGAAAACCGCATTCCAAGGAACACGAAATCAAGACTTCGATCGGGATCATAGGTGGAAGTCTGGGTGGATGTGCAGCCGCGCTTGCCGCCCTCAAAGTGGGGTTGGATGTGGTCCTCTCCGAGGAGACCGACTGGTTGGGCGGCCAGATCACTTCCCAGGCTGTGCCGCCGGATGAACACCCCTGGATTGAATCCATCGCCAATCCTTCTTACTCAGAATTCCGACGGCGGATCAGGGAATACTACAAACGGAACTACCCCCTTTCACAAAGCGCGCTCAAGAGTCCCTACCTCAACCCAGGTTTCGGCAATGTATCAAAAATTTGTTGTGAGCCTCGTGTCGCTCTCGCCGCCCTCGAAGAGATGTTGGCGCCTTACCGAGCTAACGGTCAACTTAGAGTGCTTCTTGAACATGTCCCAATAGGTGCCGAGACTGGGGGTGATGAGATTCGGGTGGTGCGCCTCGAAAACCATGGTGAGGGTGGAGAAGTCAATGTGCATGCTGACATCTTTATCGATGCGACCGAAACCGGAGACCTCCTGGAGCTGGCCCAGGTTGAACATGTGACAGGAGCCGAATCGCGAGATCAGACCGGAGAGAAACATGCTCCGGATAAACCAGCGCCTGATAACATGCAGGCAGTCACCTGGTGTTTTCCGGTTGAATATCGTGGTGGCGAAGACCACACCATCGACCGACCGGAGCAGTACGGTTACTGGAAGGATTACATCCCACCCCTCACACCCCCCTGGCCAGGTCCTCTCTTGTCTTACACGTACACACATCCGGTGACACTGGAACCTCGCACTCGATCCATCGACCCCATTCGTGAGGGCAAGAATGAGGTCAGTGGCTTTTGGCGGTATCGAAGGATTCGGTATGCGGGCCATTACGAAAAGGGATCTCCCGGGCACGACATTTCATTAATCAACTGGCCCATGAACGATTACATGGAGGGGAATTTTTTTAACGTCACCCCCGAAGAGAGAGAAAGACATACCCAGGGTGCGAAAGAGCTCAGTCTCTCTCTCCTCTATTGGCTTCAGACCGAGGCGCCGCATGACGATGGCAATGGGACGGGCTGGCCCGGGTTGCGTCTCTGCCCAGAAATCACCGGCACCCAGGATGGATTAGCGAAAGCAGCTTATATCCGTGAGTCGCGACGGATCCTTTCGAAATTCACGGTCACCGAGGCGCATGTCGGAACGGAGATGCGAATGGAAATCACCGGGAAAGACAAGAATGAGGTCCGGGCACACCCATTCGGGTACTCGGTTGGAATTGGAAGTTACCGCATCGACTTGCACCCGAGTACGGGAGGTGACAATTACATCGATATCAGTTCCCTTCCTTTTCAGATTCATCTTGGGTCACTCATCCCAGTTCGGGTCACCAACTTGCTTGCGGCGTGCAAGAACATCGGCACCACTCACATAACAAACGGGTGCTATCGACTTCACCCTGTGGAATGGAACGCGGGGGAAGCAGCGGGATACCTTGCGGCATGGTGTTTGAAGCAGGGAAAGAACTCCCATCAGGTTTATAGCAGCGAAGATCTTCGGAATGGTTACCAATCAAAACTTCGAGGTGAGAAAATTCCATTGGAATGGCCTCGATTCCCTCCGCGGTGAGTGTTCCTTGAGCCAAAGACCATTGCCTGTCATACTAACCTAAAGGACCTCAATCGATGATCATCTGGAACTTCCAATCCCAAGACGCCCAATTCACCCGACAAGTAGCCATCAAGACCCTGATCGCGGGCCTTGCACTCATCGGTTTGGGAATGCTGATCATCGCGGTTCCTCAGCTGGTGGTCATCCCGCTTGCGATCCTCTTCTTCATCGTGGGGTTCTTCTGTCTGACCAGCGCATGGAGACTCTTTTGGGCAACTCAAGGGACGAGCACGAAGTCCTCAAGCGAGGAGTATGAGGACGCCAACTACCGCGAGATTCCATAATCATGTGAGTGTTTGATTCGCGCCCCTTTTTCACCCTAAACAATTCTGGTTATCATTGTCGCGGCATCCATTGAGGGGAGAAGCACGATGGGTTCAAAACTTTTGGCGGGGTGTCTCGCCTTCCTGCTCTTTCTGACTCTGGTCGGCGCGGGAGTACTCTATTTTCTTCAGTTTCAAAAGAAGGTCCAGCTTCAGGAAAGGCACGAGCTCGCTCAGGAACTCTATGGGCAAAAGGATCGGGCCGAGGGAGATCCGATCGATGAATTGAAACAGGCGGAAGCCCTTCAAATCTGGAAAGATGAGGTCATCCCCAAATCGAGCGACGCAAAGGTTCTCGAGATCGCTCTCTATCATGTGGCCGAGGAATCGCTAGAGACAGATCCCGAACTCTCTCGGAATTATTTTCAGCGGATTGTGGATGAGTTTCCAGACTGCGAAAAAGCGCAGTCTGCCCGAGTCAGGTTGGCCGAATTCAACATCCGCACCGACCCCGCGGCGGCGAAAGAGTTTTATCGGGAAGTCATGGACTCCACCGCGACCGGAAGTCTTCAGGCCGACGCCCAGTTGGGAACTCTTCTGATGGAAGACGACCCCGATTCGATGCCCACGGTCGAGATTCGTAAAAAGTACCAGGAGATCATCAGAGGATATCCCAACAGTGAGGCCGCTTCAAAAGCCAGGAAGCGTCTGAATGAAGTCCACCGAAGGATGATCTTCCAAGACTCCAGCCCGAATGAGTTCAAGGAAATCTACGAGGTCAAGCGTGGCGATGTTCTCTTGCGTATCGCCAACCAATACACGACCACAGTATACATTATTGAAATGATGAACAATGTCCGTGCAAACGCGCTGCGTCCACGGCAGAACATCCTTGTCCCAACCTGGGGAAAGGTTTATGTGGTGGTGGATAAATCCGATTACGAGTTAAGGATTTTCCGTGAAGAAGACAACTCTTTCCTTCTCCAGTATCCAGTGGGTATCGGGGCTATGGAGTGGCGGACCAAAGAGGGAGAATACATGGTTTCCAACAAGGCTTTTCACCCTCCATGGCCGGATCCTCAGACGGGCAAAATACTCAAGCATGAAGACCCTGAGTATCCCCTTGGGGAGCGTTGGCTAGGGCTTTCTCCACCCGGTCAACCGACGGTCCGGACTGGACTGGGAATCCACGGCACCAACCAACCGGAGACCATCGGCACCTCCTCAAGTGCAGGATGTGTCCGCCTCCGCAACGAGGATGTCATCGAAGCCCACGCCATCATAAGACAGAACTCCCGGGTGATGATTCAGGAGTAGCGTTTCTGGCGGATCATCATTCGGCCCTATCGAATCCGGTTAGCCCGCCTGAGTGCCGCTGAAGTCTCTGGGTAAAACCACCACCCGCAGGCATTCTCAATTTCTCTTGGGTCTCGTCCTCGTGCCAAACACCTTGGAAGAGAAGGAGATCGATGGCGTTGATGACTCCATCTCCATTCAGATCTGAGTATGCCTCCGAGGGGACATTCCGTACTCCATCCAAATACCCCGTCTGGTCGGGCTCCTCGTCGATCTTGTCCGGCCATCCATCGTTGTCGCTGTCCGCAATCCATTCGAGATGTTGGCCGTAGGCGTCATCGATATTGTTGACCGCGTGCGAGACAAGATTCACTCCATCCGGAGCCGTCACTTCTCCTTCGATGATGACGGGTGTCTTGAACAGATACTCCGCGTTGAGCCTTTCCACCCCCACATTCATACCACCCACCATAAAGTTCTCGCTGATCGCCCCATCACCGTCGAGGTCGCAGGGAAGGACTTCGACTTGGTATAGAACAAGGCTTTGAAGGAAAGCGACTACGGCTTCTTGTTCATCGGGGTCCGAGGCCCTAAAGGCGTCCACCGAATCTTGAGCCTCCCCTCCATGCCGAAGAATATTCTCGCGGATCGAAAAATCCCCACCATCATGTCCCCAAGGTCCACTCGACCCGACACCCCAAAGCGGCGCGGTTCGCCATTCACGGATCAGACTGCCGTCATATTGGTGTTGGTAGAAATCGACCCCAACATCATGGTGTTTAAAATCGGTAAAGATATCCTTCACGAGGAATCCGCCACGATTGGGTGTATGGACACCGTCGGTTTCCGTGAAGAGGTCGACCAATGAACCCTCGAGTCGTTCTTGAGTCTCGGAATAAATGACATCGACGTGGAAGAATCGACGGTCCCCCGCAAATCGATCATGGGGGTTCTCGGCCAATGGATCTCCCGGTTCGATATACCAATCGGGGACATGGCACTCGGTACAACCGATCTTGTCCATGATATCCCGACCGGTCTCAGTGGTCTCGGTTTCGTGACCGAGTGCCGGGGGTGGCGCATTCAACATGTACCACTCGGCCATGTCGAGATCGCCTTGAGTGATCTCAAGCAGGTACCCATCCCCATCGGCATCGTCGACACAAACCGTCACACCGTTGATGGTTTCAAAAGCGAGTCCTTTCTCGGGCGATGGATGGCTAAAAACCTGTTGGGCCCCCGCATTCGAGATTCCCGTAAGTCCATCACCGTCATGATCCTCATTCGTGGTGGGGTCATAAGAAGGAAGACCTCCGTGCGCATTGTACGGATCATGCAGGAAGACCCGGTTGGTCGGGTTTAATCCATTTTCAAATTCTCCCCATCCCCAGAATACCGGCCAGAAGTTGTAACCCGCGACACCCTCCGACTGAAGCGATGTTGCGGAAGGAATCCGGGTTCCCGATGAGTCCACATACCAGTATTCGAAAATTCTGTTCAGGTCGGGTTTGCCATCCGCGTTCTGGTCTCCGTTGTGTCCCATCGAGAGGGGAAGAGTTCCCGTGGTTGGGATGATTTCAATGGTGGCTCCATCCATTTCAGCAGTCGCTATCCATCCATCCTGATTCTTGTCCATTTGCTTCAACATTTTTTGGCGCGTCTGGATGGCTATCATTTCCATCAAACCGCTGCCGAAGAAATGAGGACTGTTTCGCCCCTCACCCCCCGTTTTCGCAAAATTGGTTCCCGCGCCTGCTTCACGGTAGGGAAAGTTGTGGCAACCCGCGCAACTGACCTGATCGTTTGCCACTATTTTCGGAGTAAAGCCGTCAACCAATCCTCCTCCGAATTTGGAAACCTCCGAGAAAACGCCATCTCGTGTTCGAAACTCTCTTAACGTTAGATTCTTTCCTCGCTGATAAGCAAGCCAAGGATCGCGATCTTGGAAGTATCTTGAAGTCCCCGACAGCGAGTTGTCGGTCGAGTGAATCATCCGGACACGTTTGTTTTTGATCGAAAAACCGGATAGGTCTTTCGGCGGATCGGATGGCGCTGCAGTAGAACCTGATGGACGTTCGCCCAATTGGGCTAGCGCAGGTGAGCAGGTTAGGACCGCGAATAGGGTGAGAAAAAGGATCGATTTGGATAGACCGAGGGAGAACATAAGTAATAAAGACTCCGTGCTTCTGTATTAAACTCTTCGTGAATTCGATTGGGCGTGATACGAATTACTTGAAAATTAACATAACACGTAATACACAAAAAAATCAATTGAGGTGCTTGGGCTTGTTCAAGTAGTTTTATTTGCCAGGAAGGATTGATCGAGGATTTCCACAGCCTGCTCCATCTCCTCCTGTGTCACTGTGAGAGGGGGAGTCAGGGTGAGAACATTTCCCATGGTTGTCTTGAAACTGAGTCCTCGCGAGAGGCATTCGTACATGAGTCTTTCGGCCAAGTTAGGATTCTTTCGGGTAGGATTGCTAGGTTCCACCACCTCGATACCGACAAAAAGACCCAAACCCCTAATGTTTCCAATCTCGGGATGTCTTGATTGGAGGCCGCACAATCGATCTTGAAGGGCCTTCCCGAGTTCTTGGGAGCGCCTGAGCAACCCTTCCTCTTCGATCACAGTCAGGGTCGCCAGCGCTGCTGCCGCACCGACAGGGCTCTTTTCATGAGTATAGTGACCGAGAGCCACACCGCCTCCGACGTCGAGATCGGATCGTGCGATCAGCGCGGCAAGAGGAAAGACTCCACCTCCGAGTCCCTTCCCAATCACCAACATATCAGGAACAACATCATAGTGTTCACAGACAAACATCTTTCCGGTGCGACCGAGCCCGGTTGGGATTTCATCAAGGATAAGAAGTGCGCCATGACGGTCGCAAGCTTCTCGCACTACCTTCCAATAAGAGGGAGGGGGCACATAGGGAATACTGCGCATCGTTTCACCGATGACCGCCGCGATGTCTCCCTCTTTCTCGAGAACATATTCGATGTAGTTGGCACATTTCAGATCGCACTCTTGTCCACATTCGAAGGGACAATCGGCGGGATTAGGGGGTGGAACATGCTCACATCCCGGAAGTAGGGGACCGATCCCTTGACGGAAAACCGCCTCGCCACCAATTGAAATAGCATCGAGAGACGCACCATGAAAAGAGTCCCACATTGAAATGGTTTTGTGCCGACCCGTTTTGAGGCGTGCCAATTTCAGAGCCATCCCGATGGCTTCCGCTCCGCCGGGAGCAAATAAGACTTTGTTCAAATCTCCCGGTGCGATTTCGGTCAATCTCTTAGCCAACTCGATCGACTTCTCATTCGTGTAGCGACGCGTACAGAAAGGGAGTAGGTCGAGTTGTTGCTTGATCGCTTGAATCACCTTGGGATGACCAAAACCGACTTGATGGACATTGTTGCCGTGGAAGTCCAGGATCTCTCGCCCCTGCTGGTCGATTAAGCGCGATCCTTCACATCCGGTTAGTACGTTCAGACAGGGGGTGGAGAGCGATTGGTGAAGGAAGTACTTGGCATCTTCATCGAGAAGGGATCGGGTCTCCTTGTCAATGTGGTTGGAGCTCCAATCCTTCCTCATCGGGGAGAGATTCACATCCCCTTCAGAAACAAGATGATCGTTTGGCTCAATTGGCTTTTCAGTCATGCGCGGATTGAGGGGGTCGGTCTTGAGTATGGGTACCCGCCCATCGATCGGGTCGCCCGAGAGTGGCCGGTGTCAGTCTTGCGATAAATCCAAAGCAGAACCAGGAGAGATAAAGGATCATCCCCGATGTGTTCCACTTGGCGATGGGGTTATCACTCTTCGATATCAGTTTCTCCAGGACGGAAAAGAGGATGTACCCCACAGATACCGGAAGGACCATTCCGAATCCGATCAGGACCACACCGGCGGCCGAAAAAAAAGAGGCTTGTTCATGAAAGGTCTTAGCCAAATAGAGTCCCATCAGATTCCAGAAAAGAGCCAATAGGGACCCGATTAGTCGGCCTGGAACGTTCTCGTGGCCACCGCTTCGCCTTCCTGAGATGATCCAATGCACTGGGCTCTGGACGAGAATCAGAATGACCATCAATCCACCAGCGACCAAGTAAGGAGCCAAAGCGTTATCGCTTCGTCCAGCTTGGATGAGACAGATTGCGGAAGCAAAGGTAATGATGAGGAACAGGACGACCCCTCTCGCCCATGCCATTGAAAACTGTTTGGCGGAGTCCTTTCCTTCACCGAGCCATTTGGAGATGGCAAATCCAACCCACTCTGCGATAAGGGGTATCCCGATGCTCCCCCCCAGGATGAGGAGGAGCCCTCGCAAATGAGCCACCCAGCGAACGCCATCGTTTGGGAGGAGGAAACCAGCGGCGCCGAAACGGTAAATGAAGGCATAACCCCAAACCGCCGCAAGGAAGAGGATGGATGCATAAATCAAATGGATCAATCTGTTTTTCATTGGACCTGACCTATCCTAGCATATTCTCAAGTAGATCCTGTCCCTAAAAATTCGCGGTACCCAAAGAGGGCATCCACCATCATCCGCAAAATGTCCTTTAGTGCATCACCGGTCATAAAAAACACCAATGTCGATCCCAAGAGTACAAAAAGCGCAATCTCTCGCTTCCGCCTACGCATACCCATTATCCGGGAAAATCCTATCCCAGACGAGATCCACAAGATCGGTTCCACGGGCATTCTGAACCGGGGCGAACCATAAAAAAGCAGTGCCATGAGGAGAAAGTAGCCAAGCAAAGATGGAAGAATCCACGAGTGAATTTTCGAGTTAGGCGGACGCCCCTTCCGATCAATCCCCCAAGACCAGAGAAACCAGGCTGAGAGGAAAAGTAGAATGAATGTGTGCGGGTTAAATGTAGTTCCTAAACCGTAGGAGTCGCCATCCCAAGGATTCCAGAACCAGAGGAATTTAATCGCGGTAAGCCTGAGAGTTCGGACTGGATCGTCGATGTACGTTTCGAGGGCCTTTTGAGTTAATACCCGGTTTCGTTCGACCTCGTTTCGCGTTCCGGCTACGTCATCGATCTCTTCCCAGGGAGTGAAACCAAAACCTTCGGGACTCGGGTTGGCCGCTTGCCAAAGGACAATCCCTCCCATGGTGTTGACTGGGATGATGGCTTCAAATTGGACATAGTTTCGGATTGTCCAGGGGAGGAGCGTGAAGCCCCAAACGATGGTCAGTATCAGAATAGGTTTAAGAAGTTTCCGGCGTTCAGGGAGAATAACTCCAATCGCGAAAAGAATAATCGGGAACAGAAGCACGACGGATCGAGTAAGTGTTGCCAGCCCTAAGAAGATCCCTGAGAGGAGGAGCAACGGAATCGACAATCGGCTCTGCTTCGGTTGAAGACTCAGAGACCATAGAAACACGCCAACGAACAGAAAGAACCCAAAAAGGATCTCGGATAGAAATACTGCGGGGTAGTAGATCCATGAGGGAGAAACGGCACCGAGTGCAAGGGCACCTAGGAGGCCGATCTGATCTACTTCGAGGAGTTTCATTATTCGGAAAATAAGATAAAGGACTCCAACGCTCATTAGGCATTGCAGCAATCGGATGATATCCTCGTTCTCCGTGACGGACCGACCAGCTGCCAGGAAGATCGAATAGAGCGGGGGACGATGTGCGGTAATTTGATCGTTTAAAGCAAAGCGGTGGTGGGTACGTATTTCCTGAGCGATGTTCAGGTAATGGTTGGCATCACCTCCGATGGGAATATCGACCCCGAATGCCACTAGCATTCGTAGGGTCAGAGCGAGGACCAAAAGGGTCGGGACCCAAATCAAGCGGCCATAAAGGTTGTTTGTCTCGTGATCCATAAATTCAAGAACTCATTTGAAACATAGCGTGCTCGTTCGAGGTTTCCTTTTTCAAGATTGTCAGAGCCAAAAACACCCCTTTATTATTTTATCGGCTAATTTCGTGCGCGCCGGGACGTTAAATTTGGGGAAAGCCTGTTGATAAGTTTTCACAGGCGATTTCGGTTCTACGTTGATTTCATGAGAGATAGGCTTGTGGATAAACTGAGGCCAAAAAACCGAAAGAAAAGCGAATCCAATTCACTTGACACTCACCTCTCAGATGAGTTTTGATACTCTTTAATCTATCCTTGGGGGGAGCCTAAAAACCGACTTCGATGAACGTATCCGAGGCTCAATTTGAACCCGCTCAATCCGTGGGTAACTCAGGGAGGCGAGAGGGAACCCTCATCCCTTGTCCCCTGTTCCGACGTGTCCAAAAACGTGACGCCACGATTGTAGATTTCTCTCCGGACAAGATTACCGAGGCCATTTTCAAAGCTGCCGTCGCCGTCGGCGGAAAAGACCGGAAGAGATCCGAAGTCCTTTGTCAGTATGTGATCCTCGACCTTTCGGAAATTCACCAGGACTCCACCAATCTCCTCCATATCGAACAGATCCAGGACTCCATCGAGCGTGTCCTGATGGAGCATGGTCACTATCGAACAAGCCGGGCTTTCATCACCTACCGAAACGAGCGGTCACGCAGGCGCGCTATGAAAGGGATGGAAATCCCCTCTTCGGCGTTGAGGGCCGGGAACAAATCCCTCCATGAAGCCTCGGTTTGGACATCCTCCGGCGAACGAGTCCGGTGGGACCGTGAACAGATCGTGAAGGCCTTGGTTCGGGAAACGAACCTCTCTTATGAAGATGCTCGAAAAGTCAGTTATGCGGTCGAGATGGAGATTATCCACTCTAAGATTTCTCACCTGACCGCCCCTCTCATTCGAGAGTTGACCAACGTTCATCTCCTTCAAATGGGATTCGAAGCCGAACGCCGACTCCACTCGCGACTGGGTCTCCCTGTGTACGATGTCGAGCAGCAGCTTCTCCATCGCTCGAGCCAGGGCAAGTCCGAGTCCATCGAAGCCGAGATCATTCGACAATTCGCCATGGAAAAGATCCTCCCACTATCGGTATCCGAGGCCCATGGCCGTGGCGATCTTTATGTCCACGATCTCGATAAGATCCATCATGTCATCGAAAGGGTACGCGACCTCGATCTCGAGCCTGCCCATAACCACGATTTTCCGGCCATTCCTTGTTTTGAAGAAACCGAATGGGAACAGTTCGTCCACTCCTGGGAATCGGAGGAAAACCGACTCTTGGAAGATGTCGGAAAAATCCTGGTTTGGAATCATGTCAACGCGGCGATTGCCTTTTACGCTCAAGCGGCGGGAATTGAAATCTCCAAAGCGGTTGGACAGGTCTTGAAGAAAATCTGTCGGCAAAGCCCCCGAAAAGCCATTTCCTCCACTGTGACCTGGAGAATGCATCTCGAGCTCGACCCACGCTGGAGAGGCCGATTCATCGGTGCGCAACAGCTTTCACTGTTGCCCGAGGATGAAATCGATTCGCAAGCACGGTCCGCTCTCTTTGAAATCGTTCGCCAAGCACAGGAAATAGGACCCTTCCTTGGGGCTTATGGTCTCAACCTCGAAATCGTCCTCCCTGCCAAGGGGGGAGAAATGATCGAACACGACGTGGCTCGATCGATCTCTGAGTGTTGGGCATCGGGGACTCCATTGAGAGTCTTTTTTCAACGAGATACATCAATCAGTCAACTTTCTAAGAAAAAATCTTCTGATTTTGTTCAGACAATCACACTCAATTTTCCAAGAGCCGCCGCCATCGCAAATGGTTCCGATGATCGATTGGTCGAGTGGATTGAGGATCGCCTCGCGCTAGTTGCCGAGGCTCATATCCAGAAACGTGGTCTCCTGGAACGCTTGGGACGTCTCAAGAATGGGGACCACGGTTCGGAGTTTGGGGTAGGCGTCTGGGGATTGGTTGAAATGACCCTGCTTCATCTCGGGAAAAACCCGAGGGAAGATGACGAAGCGCTCAAATGGCTTCTTGAGATCGTTGCAAGAGTTCATCTCCGCCTCGAAGAGATCGGTAATAGAAGAGGCATTTCGCTTTCGCTCGTCCAGACTTGGGACGATGCTCTCCCGGGACGATTCGCGGAGACTCTCCCATCTGGAGCATTCGATCAATCGGGTTATGGACGGGAAGGTTTACTTGGAATAGAGGGTTCCGAGTTTGATGAAATCACCAAAGAGGGGAAACTGCACCCCTTGTTCGATAACAAGCAAATGATGCACGCTCGACAGTTCCAGACAATTGAGCAACTGGAAGAATTGGAACAGTGGCTTCAAAAAGTCGCTTCTTCCACTCACCTGTCGGGTGTGGCTTTAACCGGAAGTTGGACACACTGTGCCAGCTGCGGGTCTCGCTTTCAGAAGGAAGAGGAGGTCTGTAACGATTGCGGCGGTCAGGAACTTTATCTGATCGAACGCCGCAACCAGGGGAAAGAAAACAGGGTCGTCCGTCTCTAGGGAAACTAGTTCCGCATCTTAGGGGAGATGTGGATCTCGGTTGAGACGGTGGTCCAAAAAAAACAGGGGGAGATTGTGACTATCAAGCTTTTTGGACGGTCCGGGTGCGCCCGGACACGAAGGGTTTATTTACGTTTGTCGAAATGGATAGCGACTCTAGGTGAGTCTACTAACTTGAGTTTTATTTATTTCGATCTCGAAACAGCGGCAGGATTGGCGGAAGCCGCATACGAACAGCTGGAGGGGAATCTCCCGGTTCTCATCGTTGAAGCAGTTGAACCGGGCACAGCGATCTCAGGGGAACCGTTGTTTCGGGATCGGAATATGTTTTCGGGAGAGGAGGAGCCGATTCGATTTTTCCCGAGTAGGAATTGAAGCTTCACAAACAGCAACGAATGTACCGAAACCGCAGGCTCAGTCACTCCCAGCCGCACTGAGTTTTGTTTTAGGGGAAGATTGTGGGATCCCGGGTCCTCCTCCCACCTTCCCCTGGTTTCGGTTTTTTTTATTTTTCCCTTTCAAAATCCCGACGTTCCAGATATTCTTAGGGTGAAGGTAGTACGCCATCGCACGTTCGCAGGTTGAAGATTATGGATTTGGATAAAATCAGTCTCCTCCGAGAGGAGTTACTGCAAAAACGCCAGAAACTTATCCATGATCGGATCCGCGGGAGAAAGATTCCCGGATCGAGTGAGAAATATCTCTCAATCCGGGACCAGGAAGCGCTCCTCGTCTATGAGGAGTTGAAGACACAAAATCAGAATTCTCCTGAGGCCAAGGTCTTCGATCGGCCAAGAACCGAAATAAAGCCCAATCGACGGTTGCGGATCTGGGTAAACCTTCTTATGATAGCCATGGTATTGGCGGTGGTATTCTTCTCTGTTTTCACTCCCAGGCTCACCCCGACCCATGGAGATGCGGTTGAGGACCTCGAAACAAGCCATTCTCATGGAGAGTTCCTTCCTTAACCGCTTCAATCCAGGTATTTCCCAGGGTATGAAGCTCCAGGGTTTCAATGTCCTGTGGAACAAAAAAGGAAGATGATTGAACGGTGACTGAGTATACGGCCCCTCAAGAATCCACTCGCGGAGCTAGGTCCGAGACCAAGGAAGCCCTCTATCGGTTGAGGGATAGGATCGCCTATAGCATTTTCCTGAAGAAGGACATAGGTAAAAAGCTGGTCCTGGCATTTGCTTTTGGATTCTCTCTCTTCCTCTTAAGTCATGGAATGCAATCGGGATTTCGTGACACCGGATCCTATACCGGCTGGCGGACTAACCTATTTCTACAACCTGGAATCATCGGGTTCTTCCTCGCACTCCTAACCATGATTGTTGGCTCTATCAGGCAATGGTGGGGAGTTTTTCTTTATTTCCTTTCTTTCGAGATCCTAGTGGGTATCTATCTCCCCGAGATCTTTTGGGTCGCTTCAGTCTTCGCGACACTGACTTTCTTCTTGTGGTTCAATATCCGTCCACAAAGTGGAGCGCTCGCAGCCCTGCTTCTCATTCCAGCTCTTGAAAGTCACTTAGGATTGATCGCTTTGGCACCCCTCGGTTTTGCCTGTTTTTACTCGAAGGGCAAGTCTATATGGCTGACTTGTATCGTTTTCCTATGGGTGGAAGCGATCGGAATGTATCAGATCGGAGTTTCCCGATTTATTGAGGAAGGCATCCACCTTTTCCCTCCGCGTCTTCCATACAGCTTTGAAGAAGTCACCCATCCATTCACAGCAACGATGTTCCGAGCGAACCAAGTGGTGGCCGCACATTTCCTGGCCATCATGGTGGATAACTTACACTTGGTTTCTTGGTTTTTAAAACTTGCGCTCGCATTTCTGAGCATCTGGGTGATTCGGACTCACTATACTCCGATTCGATTTCAGGATCGATTGGCCCTCGAATACCTGTCCAAAAAAGGACAGAAAGTTGCCCACGATGATCTCATCTTGATCAAAGCCCCCCTCAGCATTCTGTCGGGATTGGGGATCTGGGTCGTGGGACAGACATTCTTACTATTCGTCTTTCCGAATTTGTACACACCTTTACTTTTGTTCGGAGATCTCTTGGCTGCCTTTTTTATTATTCCGATCGTTTTGTTGG
>JAJDBZ010000480.1 GCA_029261095.1 Candidatus Omnitrophota bacterium
CGGCGGCGGGACTCCGGCGCCGTCTCTCGGTAGGTTGGCTCGATCCACCATCTCGCTTACGGCAATTAATGATTGACCGTCTCGACTGACTTCCATGACCACCGCTTCGTGGGCCCGGTCATAGGCCTGACCGCGACGCCCGCCTTGAGCGGGGGCCTCGTCGTACACCCGACCGAGGGCAATGCGGTCACCCGGTTGCAACGGCGTAGCCTGTCGCACCCGCACCCAATCGCCAGTGCGAAAGAGGAAGGTGCCGTTTTGTGTGGCCAAGTCTTGAATCGTCAACGCGCCGGTCCTCGGGTCGCGAACCAGTAGTGCGTGAGCGCGACTGACCTGCCGGTCGGGCACCATAAAATCCACTGGGCGCCCACCGCGTCCGCTGCCGATGATGCAGACTTCCTGCCCGGGCTGTGTGGGATCGGCACGAAAGACCATGGCAGCCCTGGGACCGGAAGCCTCGGCTGCCGGAGCCCTGGCGGGAACGGGAGGGGGAACCGCTCGAGGTGCCCTTGGTGAAGGAGGCGGTGGAGGCGGGACAGCCCCGCGCCGAACCGAACTCGCACTTTGAGAAGAAGGGCGATCCCTCACCTCGGCTAGAGAGATTTCCGATGCACGACCGGATCCGGACGTACCGCGAATCTCTAAAACTACGGCTTCATGGGCCCGGTCGTAGGCCTGACCGCGACGCCCGCCTTGAGCAGGGGCTTCGTCGTATACTCGCCCCAAGGCAATGCGATCTCCCGGTTGCAATGGGGTGGCTTGAGTGACGCGAACCCAATCTCCATTTGAAAAAAGATAAGTGCCGTTATTGGAACCCAAGTCTTCGATGGTCACGGTTCCCGTGCTGCGGTCACGCACCAAGCGGGCATGGGAACGACTGATCTGGCGACCGGGAACGGCGAAGTCCACCGGGCGTCCACGCCCACTACCGAGGGTAGCGACTTCAAGGTTTGGATTGTTGGGATCGCGTTGAAATCTCGGAGCCGTTTGTGGAATCGGTGCATCGGGTTCTAACGGTCGCTGAATAAAAAGGTCATCGCCGACGCGAAAGGGATGTCCTTGCGGGGGTCGTACTTGAATGGCCTGACCCACGCCTTCAGTGGGAATTAAGGTCAAGGTACCATCACCGGCCCGGGCTTCGACTCGTCTGCGTTCCGCCATTCTGCCTGGTTCCGAAGCAGGCAGGGTTAAACGCAAGATGCCATCATGGCCGGTTCGAGTTTGTGCGGGAATTTGCAAGGTCTCTAAAGAGGTGCCTGGCGGTATTTCCCCAGCGGACTCCATGCGCCAAATGGCATCGAGAAAGGCGTCACGTCTTTCGGGACGAATGCTCAGTATACCTTCGTAGGCCGGCTGTGGCGGCAACATGAAGCTGCCGGTGTCACGACGTCCCGAGGGCACCGCGGGTTCTGGGGGAGCGGGTATGGAGGGAAAGCGCACCTGTCGTGCCTCGCCGTAATGTTCCCCTTGTCCCATGAGTATGATGACACGGAAGCGTTGGCCGTTATGACTCAGCATCAATTCGGCCGCTCCAGAATCATTTCGCTGTACTAATTCGGCACCGCTCCATTCCATTAAGGATTGACGGACTTGACTGGCCACGATGGTATCGGCGGGATTGATGGTGAGAATGAACGGATTCAACATTTCGTCCGCTTCTACCCGGCTCTCCAATAATCTTTCACCGAGGGCCTGAGATTCCGGCAGCGAAAAGGGACCCATTTGCACACCCGGGGGCCATTGGGTTCGAATCAAAGAAAATAATGCACCATAAACTTCGTGGGCCGAGTGATGAACGGGTTCTCCCATGTCGTGCAGAATAAAGGGGCGGGTGGCCCGCCAATGGACGAGCGTGGACCAAAATTGATCGGATCCCGGTTGGGATTGCTCCAATAGTTCGCGAATGCCCTCGGCGCGATCACCGGTGAAGCGTCCCGAATAAATTTCTTGATAGGCTTCGGTCAAGGCACTCCAGCGATTGTATTCGCCGACCCAAGTCGACATGGCCGCTTCGTCACTGCCTTCGATAGAACGGTGCCGTTGGAAGGTGATTCGCATCTGGTTCAAAAACAAGCGACGGGCATCGGCGTGGGGATCCGGTGTGCCTTCTCTAGGGACGGGTCCAAACATTTGATCGGCCAAGGCTTGGGCACGGCTAGTCACCTGTTCAAAGGGTGAGGGGCGCGGTTCTAAGCTGAACGCCAGGTCGCCCCGAATTTGGGCCCGGTCGCCGACTACGAAAATACCCAGCTCCCCACCCTCGCGAACTTCTACCCGCAAGGTTTCTGCTCGAGTTTGACCGGGCCCCGTTTCCATGAGGAGGGGAAGCTCGACCAGTGTCACCGTGCGTGCCTCCCCTGAGGCGTCGGTCTCAGTGCGGGTCTCGAGGATTCTTAATTCCACTTCGCCGTTGGGGCGGCTTCCTTGAACACGGGCGCCATCCACATGGGCGGGGATGCCGGCAAATTGGCCTTGGCTGATGCGTGCCCAATAAAAATTTTCGCCTTCACCTTGAGTGGTAGTGATGCGCTGACTGGGAGCGGGACGCACTTGCTCTACGCTGAAGGCATGTCCCTCGGGCAGCAGAGGTCCGCCGCTTTCACTAAAGCGAATACCTATGGCCTGTGCCTGTTCTCGGCTGAGATCCAAGATTTCTCGCCCGGGACTTTCCCGTCCCGGTAAGGCCTCTAATTCTAGGATCAAATGCACTCGCTCCCCGCGACGGTCCATGCGAACTTCGACGGGGCGGGCCAAAAATCCACTGACTTGTGGCACCCTGCCCACTTGGCGCATTTCGGAGGTGCCTAAATTTCTCACCAATAATTGGGCGCCCTCACGGCTAGAGAAAATGCCCATGGGAAATCGGGGGCGCAGGGTTTCTGGGGCTACCGCTTCGGGAACCGGTGGGGTCGAGGGGGTGCGGCCGATGCCCATGGCTTGTGCCAAGCGAGTGATCAGCGGAACCGAAGTGCCTGCTGTGCTTGTAGAGGCAGGTGTTTCTCGTGGTCGCCGCAGCCCAGCGATGGAGAAGGCTCCAGTGTCACGGCGCCTTTCCGGAGGCGGTACCGTTTCACTTGCCGTATCACGGGCACCGTCTCGTGGTATCTGAGGTGCAGGACCCCGGTCCGAGTCGGTGGCGGCACGGCGCATGGGCGGGGCCTCGGGTCGGGCCGTGGGGAGGATGGTGGGGCGATCACTGCTGCCGGATCGCTCGGTGACGGCAGGGCCAGCTTCAGCCAATTGGTATTGTAATAAAATGCGACGGAATTGCGGCTCCCGAAAGGGAGTGCCGTCGGTCGGTAATTCAACAAGTCTCGTCAAAGGGTCGCTAATTTCCGTAAGGCGGACATAGGCTTGCCGCAAGGCCCCTCGGTCGGCCGCACCGGAAACTCCGGCCCGGGCCATGGCGAGATCCTCACGAATTTGAGGAATGATTTCTGCCAACTCGGCCGCAAGGGCGTCTCCGGTTTCCATGCGGGGGGTGAGAACATTATCGAGCCACGTTTCGATTTGTCGAGAGGCGGTTTCGATGCTGACGTGTCCCGTGGCCTCGAAGAAGGCGTTGCTGGCAAAAGTTAAGGCGTCTTCTCCGGCGGCATCGGGGATCCGGGCGCGGGGAATGCTGGGTACCACGGGTGCAGAGCCGGGCGGTGGCAAATCCGCAAACCGTTCGCCGCCGGCCCTTCCTGGGCTCTCGGTAAATCGGGTTTCGGTGGCATCGAGCAAGGCTTCGAGACCGCGGCTTCCCGTTAGGGCTTCTTGGATTTGGGTGCGGCGAGCCTCTGTTATCTCTGCAGCCTCAACAGCGGCGCGTACCCTTGCCAATTCTTCACTGGGACGTCGCCGGTCCCGAGTCGCCCCCAATTCCAGATCCGAAATATATTGGGAGGCCTCGAGAAAGTAAGCATCGAGGGCTTCTTGCAAGGGCCGGGGCAGATCCCCCGACTTGTAGCCTAAACCGTGTTGAATGCGTCCCCATTCGTTCATAGCTCGGGTGTGGATTTGGATTTCCACGGGGCGACCACCGCTTTCCACGGTGACGTGTAGACCGCGGTAACCCAAATCACCCTCTTGCCGTTCTTCTCGAACCAGGCGATCCAATTGATCTCGCAGGATGGGTCGACCGGAGCCGTCTAATCGAACCTGTCCGTCACGACCGATGCGCGGTCTTAAGGTGAGGTTGGGATTTTCTTGAATGGCCTGCAGCACCTGAATGGCATCGTCATAAGATTCCACCACGATGCGGGTGCCGGCGATATCAGTCAAGGCATCGATAGAACGAAAGCCCCGACGCATCATCTTGGGAATGATGTCACCAGCAGCCTTGGGTCGACTTTCCACACGAACCACATGCCCCTCCAGGCCTTCCTGCTGGCCCAAAGCTTCGAGAAATGCCGTCACCGTTTCCATGGGTTCTCGGTGGGTTTCCACATAGTCCTGGGCGATTTGATCCCGTGTGGCCACAAATTCGCTCATCACTTGTCGAAATTCGGAACTGCCGGGGGCCAATCCTTCGAGACGCTCGTGGTGGGCGATGGCCGCATCGCGAAAGGGCGTGTCGGCGGTGAGGAGAAAAATCATTTGCGATACATTTTCGCTGAGTCGAAGTGCCGGGGCCTCGGCGCTGCCTGGACGCAAAAAGATTTCGCCCGCGGCGGTAAGAATAAAGGTTACGCCCTCGGGGATTTCTAATCCCGATTCGCGGGTCTCCCGGCGCAAGGTAGCTAGGGCCTCTTGTGCGGTTTCCCTTCGGGCCTCGGGTAGATCTTCAATGCGTTGAAATTCTATATCCATGCGACCGGATCGCCTTACCCGCTGCGCGGCCTCGGTGAGTAAGCTGCGGCCGAGTGCGGCGGGCATGTTTTCGGGCAATTCCATGCTCATCATGCGCGTTCGCCCCTGGTAAACGCTGAAACGGCGAACACCACGGCTAGAGGTAGCCTCGGAGCGCACCACCAATCCCGGCAACATGTCGCCACTTTCATTGGGAGCTGCTTCTTGAAGTACAAAGGCTTCGTGAGGGATGCCGATTTCCGCTACCCTTGGTGCTGCGCCACTGGCTTCCATATTGGTTGTGACTTGGCCTTCAAGTACAAGCCCATCGATACGCTCACGTACGGCCCTTGCCTCCGTTAGTTCTCCTCGCAGGGCTTCACGAAAAATCACTTCGCGAACCCCTGACTGAAAGGGCAGGGGAATCGTTTGGTCCACATATTGGTTGGCTTCGTCTAATACTTGTCTGGTAGTTTGAAGTGTTGCCTCACGGCTTTCACTCGAAGCCATGCGACGGGCAAAGTCGGGGAAGGCCGTCACCCTTAAGACACCAATTTCATCATTTAAACCGAAATTTTCTGCGAGCTGTTGGGCCTCGATCAAAGATTGCCGAACCTGAGCCCGTAGGTCGCCGGTGTCTCGGGAAGGCGCAGGAACCGCAGGCGGCTGGCCGGTAGCTTCCACCGCCGGCAAATGTTCCACCGTGCCGTCGCGGGCGGTTCGTTCCATTAATTCCGGTAAGCGGCGGGGTGTCGTTGCAACGGTAGGCTGGGGCGGCTGAGCGGTTTCAATGGAAATATTTCCATCGCTGATGGAAAGGCGCCGACGTCCGTTTCTGACGTCGACTTCGAGGCCCCAAATCTGATCGAAGCTGCGGTTTTCGCCGATGACCCATTCAAAAAAGGCGAGGCGGTCGCCAGGGTTGGTAATTTCACTACGTCGTAGAATGGATTCCATGCGACGAATCAAATGGGGGTTTGTAAACTGAATGGTTTCCGATCGCAAGACACTGCCAAATTGTGCGCGGGGATCACTTCCGTTGGCCATGATACGTTCAAAGATAGCGCGGATGATTCGTGCGGAACCTTCGGTGCCCGGGGCAAAACCGTAGGTGCTTTCGATACGGGTTCTGAGTTCTGCTCCTAGGTGTGGCGCGGCTTCTCTGGCTTGGGACCAAGCGTCGAGAAAGGATTGCGGGGAATCGGAGTGGGAAAAGGCACTAAAAAAAAGATCGATAGCCAATTGGCGACCTTCAGCCCTTTGACTGCCACCTTGCCCAAATAAATCCGTGACCAATTGCTCGATACGTCGCCTAACTTCAGGTCCTTGTTGCGCGAAGGCACCCAATTGTTCGGCGGAGCTCCCCTGACGTAATTGGCTGAAAAATAATTGCCGACGGATGGCAGCAAATT
>JAJDBZ010000049.1 GCA_029261095.1 Candidatus Omnitrophota bacterium
ATCGAGGCGGCCACACCTGCGGGTCGGTGGTGAACTGTCCACCGACAGTTGCGGCTGGTCGTTTTCAGGGTCTCCGGTTCCAGGGCGCCGATCTCTTCCGAGTAGTATTTGAAGAAAGCCGCCGCGTATTCGACCTCACCAATCGCTTCGGAGTGGGGTTTGCCATGCTCTAATGTGATAATTCTTCCGAGTTCCACCTTGTTTTCAAGCAGGGCATCGTATAGACCACTAATCCAACTTCTACGGGTCTCCAGATCGGGAAATTTTCTAAAAGCACGGTCAGCGGCTACAATCGACTCTTCCACCTCCCGAGCGTTCAGCTGCGGGACCTCAGCCAGGATGTACCCATTAGCGGGGTTCAGAACGGGGACAGTTTTTCCAGACTCTCCGGGGTTCCATTCTCCATCGATGTAACTGGCAATGTGGGGAAGCAGTTTCGATTCGATCATGCAGACACCTCCAAACGTGAGAGGACTCGATCTGTGTATTCGGTGGAGGTGAGTGACCCTCCAAGATCGGCGGTGGATTCACCAGCCTCAAGAGTCGATTCGATCGAGGTGCGGATCAGGTTCGCTGGTTGGGTGAGATCGAGCCAATCCAACATCATGGCCGCACTCAAGAAAGCGGCGGTCGGGTTGGCAATCCCCTGGCCTGCAATATCGGGAGCGGATCCATGGACGGGTTCGAACATAGAAGGGAAATCTCTTTCAGGGTTAATGTTGGCACTGGGTGCTAGTCCGAGTCCTCCCACCAAGCAACCCGAGAGATCGGTGAGGATATCCCCGAATAGGTTGGAGGCCACGACCACATCGAAGCGATCTGGCCACCGAACAAAATTCATCACCGAGGCATCAATGTGGAATTTCGCGGTCTCGACATCAGCGTATTGCGGTTTTATTTCTTCGAAGATCTCATCCCAAAGGACATAGGAATACTTCAACGCGTTCGATTTTGTGATGAGAGTCAGGTGATTTCTGCTCTTGCGAGCTCGTTCGAAACCGAATCGGAGGATCCGCTCGATCCCTTTTCTTGTGTGGAGGCCAGTTTGAACGGCGAATTCATCGGGTTTCCCTTTCTTAAATCGGCCTCCATTATCGATGTACTCTCCTTCGGAGTTCTCACGGATCACCACCATATCGATATTTCCAGCTTCGCGATTCGCGAGAGGAGTGTTGACCCCTTTGAAAAGTTTGGCCGGGCGGACGCAGGCGTATTGATCGAAACTCTGCCGAATACCAATGAGTGGCGCTAATGTCAAATGGTCGGGAATTCTTTCGGGATCACCGATTGCTCCAAGGAAGATCGCATCGAACTCCTTCAGAATCTCCAGATAATTCTCCGGAACCATCGACCCGTGTTCGAAGTAGTAATCCGCGCCCCAGGGGAAGGTGTCCATCTTGAGGCGAAAATCGTCGCAGGACTTCTCGATCTCGCGAAGCAACCGCACCGTGTGGTCGGTGACTTCAACACCAATCCCATCTCCGGGATAAATTGCAATTCGAAACTCTTTCATTGTTGTCCAATCTCCATTCCGATTCGTCGGGCCCAATGATCGCATTTCCCAAGCAACTGCGAGAAGGTGATCTATCCTGGGGGGCGGAAAAATGTGAAGGAATGACAATAGTCCATATTGCAAACGTTTGCAATTATGCGAGAATGATGTCTCCCGCATTCTGGTTTGGAGGTTGTCATGATGGCGATACCGAAGATTAAGCCCCCACTTAAAGGGCGTATTGGACTCTATTCAATCGGTCACCCTCACTACTGGGTCCAGTTCGACGGGTTGTATGACCGAATGATGCACTACGGAAAATTTATTGAAGATCGTCTTTCCGAACATGCAGAGGTCCATAACTTTGGGATGGTGGACGAAGAAAACAAAGCGCATGAAGCGGGTGAATGGTTCAATCAGAGGAATGTCGACATCCTGTTCTGTCATGCCTCCACTTACGCGATGAGTTCCTCCCACTTACCGATCGCGCAAATCTGCAAACGTCCGGTGGTTGTTCTGAATCTCCAACCAGCCGAAAGGATGAACTATGCAAAAACCACGACTGGCGAGTGGTTGGCGCATTGTGTGGCCTGTTGTATCCCCGAAATATCCAATGCCTACCGTCGGGCTCGGATACCCTTTCATGTTGTGAGCGGTTTGTTGGGACTCGATAAAACTCCGGAAATCTCAGTTGCCAATGAAGTCACGCATGAACACCCGGACGCGATCGAGGCCTGGCGGGAGATCGAGGAATGGGCGAGAGCGGCGACTGTGGCGCGGACACTCCAGTATGGTCGAATGGGGTTTCTCGGACACACCTACCCCGGGATGCTCGATATGTACAGCGATTTCACCGCGATCGAGGCTCAAACCGGGTTGCATGTGGAAATCCTCGAGATGTGCGATCTGATGAAGATCCTGCCTTCGGTGACCGAAGCGGAGAAGAAAGAGAAACTCAAACAAGTCGAGGATTTTTTCATCATCAGCGAGGATTCGCCCTCAGACCCGCTAGCCAAGAAACCGCGTCCGGAACAGATCGATTGGTCTTGTCAGGTAGCGGTGGCCCAGGAAAAGTTGGTCCGCGAATTCGATCTGGATGCCCTCACCTACTACTACCGGGGTTCGGATGGAAACGAATACGAACGCCTCCAGGAGGCCTTTATCCTGGGACACTCGCTCCTCACCGGAAACGGCATCCCCTGTTCGGGGGAGGGGGATATGAAGACCGCGGTGGCGATGA
>JAJDBZ010000481.1 GCA_029261095.1 Candidatus Omnitrophota bacterium
CAACCGGGGCTGGAACTCGATCCGAGGGGGTTGCGTCGGACTCTGGTGAAAGAGTTCACGATGCGGTCGCTGTACGGACCGGCTCTGCAATTGTATCGGGGGCATAAGCCGGATATATTCTCCGACGTGGATTGGGAGAACTATCTCGATCGTCTGGAGTATGACGCCGAGGGTGTCATCAGGATGTTTCGGGAGGGAGTCATCCAACCGCTGAACGAAATGCTGAAGGAGGCGCGAGAACAATGGAACCGAGGATCGAATGTGATCACATTGTCCGCTTGATTTTCCCATTGAGCCTGCTTAGTGTTTCGGCAGCTTTCGACAACTTTCACCATATGTGCACTTGGCACGATTTTGCAATACACTCAGATCATTAAGGTTGGGGCTGTAGCTCAGCTGGGAGAGCGCGGGCTTTGCAAGCCTGAGGTCAGGGGTTCGATCCCCCTCAGCTCCACCATTTTTCTTTCGATAGAACCCTTTTTTGGACCGTCCCAATTTAGCCTGAGATCGCCTTTCTGAACAACCCGAGATCACCGGTCCGTGCTTCCCGCCCCTTGTCCAGTGAGGCGACCGAGCAAGACCTCCAGGGACAGCGGAGAACTATATTTCAGGCAATGTCCCGGCGTCTCTCGATGCCCGACGGCTTTCCCAGCCGCGGAGGAGTGGACCTTAGAATCTTGGCCCTTGGAGAGGGATCTTTCAGGGGAACTCAAAAGTCCGATCAAAATTGGGAGGTGCGTCCGGCTCGCAAAACCGGACGGTCCCCTAAAACGAGAAAAAAACCATTCCCAGCCAATATTTCTGGAGATAGAGTCAGGAATGGCGCCTGTCATATTAGAAATCCACTTGGGTGACAATGAGAGGGGATACTAGGCTACTGACTGATCTGAACGATCACTTCAATCGTCTCTGGACGCGCTCCGTTCAACGCAAACCTCTTCAGGTAGACCGCGTCGATCAGCGCTAGATCATCGGCAGGGGCTGCATTGTATCGGACGGTGTTCTTAGTTTCTTTGGCCATCTGTATTTTGATATTGATGGGTTGAGTTTCCCTCTCAGGGGAAGAGTCTCCTCCTCACAAGATAAAGTGATTCTGGATATCGGATCGGCCCACGGCGTTGAAGTGGGACAACGGTTTGCGGTAAGGATGGACCCAGGGTAGGGTATTCTTTTGTAAGCAGAATCTCAGATTAACAATATCGACAGCTGTCACAAGGCTGATTCGTGATAGGATTCGTCCATGGAACTCCGACCGTTTGGCTTCTTACTCTCCTCACTCGTCTTCGTCCTTATGTGTCAATGTCCTATAGCACAAGAAATTCTTCCGAAGGGTGCCGAAAAGGATGCGGAGTTGGAAGAGGCATCCGTTAGCGAGATTGACTCCAAAACTTCGCGTCGAGAACACCTAGAAAAAGCTCTTAAGCAGCTGAATGGTCTCATTACGGACAAGCCTTCCCGGTATCACCACGAGCGTGCAGGCATTCTGTTCCGACTTGGCCGATTTGGGGAAGCCATTCAAGATTACGATATGGCCGCCCGCCTTGGACAGCCGCACGACGAGAATTCCTGTTGGGAGCGTGGGTTGGCCCAGTACTATTCCGGAGACTTTCGCACTGCTAGGGACCAGTTCTCCCGTTATCATCAGGTTGGACCATCCGATATCGAAAATGGCCTCTGGAGATTTCTCTGTATCGCGGAGGAAGAAGGGATCGTGAAGGCCCGTGAGACGATGCTTGAGTTTCCCAAGAAAGTGCGTAAGCCGTTTCCCGCGCTTCTTGCGCTCTACCTCGACCGTGGAAACGCCGAGGCCGTTCTTGATGAAGCGCGGCGTGACACATCATCCACTGAGGAACGAACCACCAACTTGTTTTATGCCCACTATTATCTCGGGAAGTATTACGAGATTCTGGATCAAAAAGCCGATGCGCTCGCCCATATTCGGAAGGCGTTGAAGTACGAAATCTCCCATTTCATGTTCGCCTGCGCGGAAATCGACGAGAAGAGACTATCGCACGAATGAACTCCCCGGAAGCGGGCAACAACGCTCGCTGGGGCGCCTTTGGCGGAGCGATCGTGAAAAGCACCAGAGAACATACCGATGTGTTTGACTCATTGCGGCGAAGGACGAGACAAGGGAAGTTTAGACGCGACATGAAGCGAATGATTCGTCTTGGAATGATTGAGATACGAAATATCGCCATCAACCGCGCGGAACATCAATCAAGGATTGGGCACTGTCCATGATAAGAGCAACTGTCTGTCTTGCCTTCTTGATTTCGATTTTTCCTACAACGGGAGAAGGTTTTCAATCTATTGAGGGTGACCTCCTCGCCTACGAAGGGGACGTTCTTCCTGTCACGGAGGATCCTCTGAACCCGAACCTCGTCGATTGGATTTATCAGGATGAGGACGGAAACGCCGCGGTTCACGATCTCACAGGGGTTACCGCCGAGGGGGGATTCCTCCAAGTCGAGAATGTCGTCCGGTATAATGGACATTTTCTGACTCCACCTATCATCGAAAAATTTGGTGATGAGACTGGTTACACTATCGAAATTCGTATTCAGGTTCTCAAGAATAATGCAATCCTCCAAATTCACGACGCTACGGGTTTTGTCAATCTCGAACTCCGCCCGCATTCCCTGACGCAATACCAGACGAATGCGGGGGGAGTGACAGTGGGTGAAGACCTTTCATCAAATCCAGTCCGGGTCCGTCTGCTCTATCAAAAAGGGAGGGTGCAGGTATACGTAGAGAGCCCCTTCGGGTCGTTTGGTCCTTCTGTAGATCAATCACTGACACCGGTTCCTGACGATCACTTCGAAAGTCGCATCCGGATTGGACCGAATGAGACGACTTCACCAGGGGCCACTTACCGGGTTGATTACCTCCGAGTCGCGAGAGGGATCATCCCGCCACCAACCGGGACTACTCCGATCTTTGACCCGGTTCTCCGGAGACCTGTGCGAATTGGATTCAATATGGTGGTCCTTCCAAACGGCGAATGGGAGAGATTCTCAACGGAACGAAGTGTCGAGGGAGTATTTCTCACAAGTGACCGCTCTGATAGCCACGGAATCAGTTGGTCCATTCCACAACGCCTCGTTCAACTTCCGGAAGTGGATTGGAGGGCGATCCTCGCATTGCTCGACCGAGAAAATGAAGTCCACCTTTTTTTTATGGTGACTCGGGATGATGTCGGACGGCCAGCGGTCAACCGTTTCATTGACCTATGGCACATGCGATCCGAAGGTGGACGAACGGAATGGTCGATACCCCAGCGTATCTACGCGGGATACGTTGGCTCGATCCATGGCGCCATCCAGGCCGATTCCGGGCGAGTCGTTTTCCCTTTCGGCAAATGGATCGGCGGTCAAACCTGTGGGCCACCCACCGGATGTAATGCCACGGTCGCACTTTACTCCGACGACCTTGGCGAAACATGGACCTTATCCGAATCAGAATTGGTATCACCCGTTTACGAGGGGTATAATGGGATCAACTACGGCGCCATCGAACCGACTCTGACGCAGTTCGAAGACGGACGTTTCTGGATGTTGATGCGAACTCAAACGGGGTACCTGTATGAGTCCTTTTCGCAGGACGGTGAACAATGGGAGGAAGCGACCCCAAGTCAGTTCTATAGTTCCAATTCCCCCTCTTCGGTTCTCCGACTTCGGGGCGGGCGGATCTTGGTTGCATGGAACGGTTGCGAGGTGCCGCCTCGTCTTGATGGCGATGAAATCGATGGAGGGCGAGATATCCTCCATGCTGCAGTGTCTCTCGACGGGGGATCCACATTCCACGGTTTCCGTGAGATCTACCGCGACCCTTTCCGCAATGAAAGCCCTCCCGTGCAGGGTGACCGTGGAACGGCCTATCCCAGACTTTACGATCCGCGGGACGATTTAGTTTTCGCGACAGCTGGCCAAGGCGCCAACCGAAGGGCATTGATTCGTTTCGATCCGAATTGGTTGCTCGAAACTCATGCGGAATCCGATTTTTCCACTGGTTTGGAGGAGTGGACTGTGTTTAAGGAGTTCGGACCCAACTCTGGGAGGTGGAGAGACCGTACCCAGGGAGCAGTTCTCGCCAATCTTTCCGCGAAAGAAGAGGCGACAGGACCTGTCCTTCATGTTCGAAAGCCCGATACACATAGCCCCGATGGAGCGGTTTGGAATTTTCCTATGGGAAGGACTGGACAGCTCGAACTTCGGATCCGTTTCAATCAAGACCATGGTGGGGGATGTATTGCTCTTACGGACCGATTCTTTAATCCCACAGATTCCGAGGGGGAAGAACGAGCCCCTTTACGACTCGATATTGACGAAGAGGGACAACTTTCGAATGGGTTTCGGTTTGCCTCGGAGCGGTGGCGTCTTCTTCGATTTGAATGGAACCTGGACAAACGGGAGTGCGATATCTTTGTCGACAACATGCTTGTCGAACGATTGAGCCTTCAGGGAGATTCGCAAGGACTGAACTACCTTCGCCTCCGATCCACCGCAAAGACTGTAGATCCAAACGGTTTCTACGTGGATTGGGTGAAGATGCGTTCGAAGGAAAATGAAACGACCTCTTCCTGGCGTTTAAGGTAAGATCAGGAGGAACAACGTTCTCATATATGGACAAGTTCCGGAATACCCGATGTAATCGGTATCCTCTCCCAGAACGATCCAGACTCAATGCTACACCTAGAGATTCCGATCAATGTGTCCTGGCGCCAATGCCCCTCGGAAGAATCTGAAGCCATGAATTATTCGGCAAGGAGGGCGATTTCTTCTATGAGTGGCCTATGGTAAATTTCGCAGCGAGGACCCCATGATTACTGCAAACTCTTTCTGGAAATGTTTTATTGCCCTCATGACGCTATTGACGGCACCCTTGGTTTCAGTCGCGGAACCTCCAGGCTTCGAACCTTTGAAACGAACACTCCAGTACGAAGGCTCCGAGCGCACGTACTACATGGTCTTGCCGAAGGAATATGATTCGAACAAGACCTATTGGCCGCTTTTGGTGGTTCATGGTGGGGGAGGGAAGGCGAAGGAGAATAAACGGGCGGTCAGCATGCGCCGGCTGGCTGATGAATGGGGGTTGCCCGCGATCATGATCCTGCCCGAGTTCATCATCCACGACAAACCCGTAAGCCGTTTTCCTGTGCTCGGGGAGGGGACATTCCTCAAAACGCTGCTTGAACAAGTTCGAGTGGATTACAAATTACATGAGAAGATCCTACTGACCGGTTACTCTATGGGCGGCCAGTTCACTCATCGCTTCGCCCTCCAAAACCCGGACTGGATTCAAGCTTGCGCAACTTTCGCTGCCGGGACCTGGTCCACCCCCGATGGAAGGCTCTTGGTTCAGGAATACGGCGAAGTCAAGAATCCTGAGGAGTTCCTTTCCTCTATAGAGAATGCGCCCAAAGTGACTGAAAGGCTACGTGATCTCTTTGAACCGCGCACGGCGGAGATTGCGGGTCTCCCTGCGGCGGAGGGAGCAAAACAAATACCCTTCCTCGTAATGTGCGGCACACTCGATCCACGTCACAGCATCTCGATTGAATTCGCAGATTCCCTTCGCGACGCCGGCTTCTCGGTGGAGACCGAATGGCCCAGAACACCCCACGGTTCAAGGTTACCGGAGTATCGCGCCGAGTTCGAAAGATACTCCGAGCACGCGATACGATTCTTCAAGAATCACACCGGAGATTGACTGGTCCTCCGCTCTGAGCGACAAGCATGTAAACTGTTGATATTCCATTCCTTAACATTCAATCATCTAGATAGAGGTTGATAAATCCGGATTGTCGTAATTAAAAAGGACTTTTGACATATGAAGTGCAAATGTAACTCTTGAAAGGATAGTGCATACATTAATAGAAAAAGTATCTAACCCTCATGCTCCGATCTTGTTATACTCCCTCCGAGGTAAAGACCTTTTGGTTGGATGGGATGCTGGACGTTTTTCATATCAACTCTAAATGGGAGGTTGGAAAATGAATCTGATCGGAGCAATCATTGGAGGTAGTCTTGGTGGGTTTATCGGTGCGGCTGTGTGGGCGGGCATCGCATACAAAACGGGTTATGAGATCGGTTGGATCGCGTGGGCAATAGGCGGTATTGTCGGATTTTGTGTCGGTGTGGGCAGCAACGGGAAGGGCAACAAGTTTGGTATCATTGCGGTCATCATCACCATCCTCTCTCTCCTTGGGGGAAAGTATGCGACAGTCGAACTTTTGATCCAAAAGGAACTCGGGAATGAATCCGAATTCCTCCAGAGTGCGATTGATGGTCTCGATGAAGAGATGACTGTTTCGTATGTTGCCGACGAGATCATTGTCGATTTGGAGTCTGCTGGAACTGAAATCGCATGGCCAAACGTTGAAAACTTGTCGGAAGAACCGAGTATCAAAGAGGGGTACCCCGCTCAAATTTGGACTCAAGCGGAAGAGCGTTGGAATGCCAAGTCCGAACAAGAAAAGGAAACCTACCGCAACGAGATTGTGGAATCCATGCGCCAAAACATGCACTTGGTTCGAGATTACATTTCAAGAACCGGATTCATGGAGAGCTTTGGCCTAATGGACCTTATCTTTTTTGCGCTTGCAATTGGAACCGCGTATAAGGTGGCCGCGGAGACCTAAATCCGAGGGACGATGGGGGCACCCCTCCCCGCTTGCGTCGATACCACCGTAGGATTGCCAGTGTTTGACAAGACACCCCAGCCTCATCCATTCTTTGTGGGCACTTGAGAGGTTTGGCCACAGAAAAAATGGAGGATGAACCGGTCCGGATGTTAGAGAAAATTCGCTGGGGGATTTTAAGCACTGGGAATATCGCGGGCGCTTTTGCGAGGGATTTGAAACTCCTGCCCGATGCGGAATTGGTGGCGGTTGGCTCTCGCACTCAGGAACAGGCGGAGGCCTTTTCAAAAGAACACGGCATTCCCCGTGCGCATGGATCGTATGAGGCGTTGGCCCGCGACCCCGATGTCGATGTCATCTATGTCGCCACCCCTCATACCTTCCACGCCGAGAACACGATCCTTTGTCTGAATTCCGGTAAAGCGGTCCTCTGCGAAAAAGCCTTTGCCATCAACGCGCGACAGGCAAACGAGATGATCGACCTGGCGCGGAAGAAGAAACTGTTCCTGATGGAGGCGATGGTCACTCGGCATTACCCAGTGATCAAACAGGTGCGCCAGTGGGTTGAGGGGGGACGCATCGGTGAGGTTCGAATTGTGCAAGCGACCCGTTGCGCCGATGGAGTTTACCCACCCGAGGGTCGTCACATGAACCTGAACCTCGGGGGAGGAAGCCTCCTCGATGTCGGCATCTATGTCCTCTCGTTCTGCTCCATGTTCTTTGAAGAACCCCCTGTTCGAGTGCAGGGGTCGGCGCATATCGAGGAGTGCGGCGCGGATGGCCAAGGCTCGATCGTCCTCCAGTACCCGAACGGCGGACTCGGGGCGCTCTCCTTCGCCCTGAAAACCAAGGGAGAGGATAGTGGCCAAGTGTATGGTTCCCACGGTCGAATCCATGTTCACACCCCGGTTTGGGCTCCTACCAAGGCCACATTGATGATCCCCGGCGAGGAGGATGAAACGGTCGAGATCTCCAAAGAAGGGAAAGGTTTGAACTACGAGGCCGCGGAAGTCATGCGCTGCATGAGAGAGGGTAAGACCGAGAGCCCGATCATGCCGCTGGATGAGACTCTGATCTTGATGGAAATCATGGATGAACTGAGGAAGGATTGGGGATTGGTTTATCCGGGGGAGTAGGGTGAATGCTGGTGGTTTGGCAGTTGCAAACCTCACGGGTTAGGTGGCATGATAAACTAAGAGCCGCATTCGAGGAGAAGTTGATATGAAAACAAATGATCTATTTTCCGAGGCCATCTCCCTCCCCATCGAAGAGAGAGCGGCGCTCATCGACCATCTATTGAAGAGTCTAAATACACCCCAAACGGAGATCGATGGGAAATGGCTCGATGTCGCGAAGAAAAGGCGTGAGGAAATCGAGTCTGGAGCGATCAAGCCGGTGCCCGGCGAGGAGGTTTTCCGAAAAATCTGGGATCGATTCGCCAAATCGGAATGAATTTCGTATTTCATCCCGAAGCGGAGACCGAGTTTTGTGAGGCGATTTCTTATTATGAGGAAGCAAGAGAAGATCTCGGATTCGACTTCGCCTCGGAGGTTTACTCTTCGATTTCTTCGATCTGCAACCACCCCAAAGCTTGGCCGATCCAATCCGATGGAATTCGCAGGTGTCTGGTCCACCGTTTTCCTTACGGCGTCCTTTATTCCGAAA
>JAJDBZ010000482.1 GCA_029261095.1 Candidatus Omnitrophota bacterium
GAGAGCGACCCCTCAAGACCTGGACCTCTATGACCTCGCCCGCGAAGGGGGCCACTCTCATCGTCGTATCCTCCACTCGAAGGACCTGACCGGGGCTGAAGTCGAGCGTGCTTTGCTGTCCTGCCTGCGTGGCCATGAGAATGTCACCTTCCTGGAACATCACACCGCAATCGATCTCCTCGTCGGCAACGACCAAACCTGCCATGGGGCGGTTGCAATGGATTCCTGGGGGAGAGAGATCAAGATCTTTCGTGCCAAAGTGACACTTTTGGCGACAGGTGGCTTGGGTCGGATCTATCTCCATACTACAAACCCGGCAATCGCGACCGGCGATGGTATCGCCATGGCATGGCGCGCCGGACTCCCGGTTGCCAACCTCGAGTTTATCCAGTTCCATCCGACCTCGTTTCACTCCCCGAAGGGGAAGACGTTCCTCATTTCCGAGGCTGTCCGGGGGGAGGATGCTCTCCTTCGGCGACCTGACGGCGAAGCCTTCATGAGGAACTACGACGAACGAGCCGACTTGGCACCGAGAGACATTGTGGCGCGTGCCATCGACACGGAGATGAAAAAACACGGACTGCCAAATGTTTTTCTCGATTGCTCGACAATGAGCCCGGAGTTTTTCGCCGACCGATTTCCGGCTATTAAAAAACTCTGCAACCATCACGGAGTCTTTCCCCCAGAAGAATTGATTCCGGTGGTCCCCGCGGCCCATTACTCCTGCGGAGGTGTCGTTTCGGATCGTGAAGCACAAACTGCAATGCCGGGTCTGCTGGTCGCGGGAGAAGTGGCGCACACCGGAATTCATGGTGCCAATCGCCTCGCCTCCAATTCCCTCCTTGAAGCGTTGGTGTTCAGCCATCGGGCTACCCTCTCCGCAAGAAATTACCTTCCTAATGCCCCCGAACCCAAGGCGGAGACTCCCGATTGGTGTCGGAGTTGGAAGGCGGGAAAGAAGATTGAAAAAGTCCGTATCGAGCATGGAAGGGGTGAAATTCGTTGGATCATGAGGGACTATGTCGGAATTGTTCGCCGCACCGACCGACTTGAAATGGCTCTGGATCGTCTCAACCTCATCCACAATGAGGTCGAGGGATATGTTTCGGAGGGTCACGTCACCCCATCTATCGTGGAACTCCGGAATATGGTACAAACCGCGGTTCTGGTTGTGAAATCGGCGATCTCCCGTCATGAAAGCCGGGGACTTCATTACACACTCGATTATCCCGAGCCGTTGGACCACGAAGCCCATGACACCGTGCTGACTCACAACAGCGATTAAAGAATTTTTGGAGGATGTTCAGATGCAAATCGTACTTCAAGAGACCGTGCACAACCTGGGTGGCGCGGGTTCCATAGTCAAAGTGAAAGATGGTTACGCTCGGAATTATCTCATTCCGCGCGGTCTGGCCATTCCTGCCACAGCCGGCAGCCAAAAACATATCGAACACATTCAGCGTCTTTCCGAGAAAAAGCGCGCCACTGAGATTAAAGATGCCGAAGACCTCAAGACCAAACTTGAATCCATTTCCCTGACCATCGAAGCGAAATCCGGAGAGAGGGGTAAACTCTATGGTTCAGTGACCAGTTCGGATATTGCGGCCGCGATCGCCGAGAAAGGGATTGAAGTCGACCGCCGTAAGATTGTTATCGATCATGCACTGCGGTCCCTTGGCGAACACAATGTTCGCTTGAAAATCGATCCTGAGGTATCAGCCGAGTTTAAGGTTATTGTGGAACCATCGGAGGATAGCGATGTTCAAGATTTGTCTCCCATCGAAGAGATGGTGACCTCAGAACCCGAGGCCGATGAGGCGGCGGCGGGGGAAGCCCCATCCGAAGCTGCGGAAGAGGTTGCGACCGCCGAAGCGGAAGCAGCGGATTCTGAACCGGAAGTCAAAGAGTAACCGGACTCAAATTTTCAACCAAAAAAATGCTGAAGAGAATGCGATCTCTTCAGCATTTTTTCTATTCAAGGAAAAACAATCGGTCCGTTAACATCCCGAGGTTATCAGTCCCCCACCGATTTCTTCATCAGCTCACGATAAACTTTCACGTGTTTCTCAATTAATTGCTTTTCGGTGAGATGTTTCCTCACTCTTTGTTGAGCGTTGAAGGCGCATTCCAGAGCAGCTTCATGGTCAAATAGAACCTTACGAATCGCGGCTGCCATATCGAGCTCGTCATCCGGGGGGAAGGTCCAACCGGTGACTCCATGCTCCACAATCTCGGGAATGCCGCCAGTGTTGCTCGCAATGACTGGAATTCCCAACGCTTGCGCCTCCAATACAGCGTTGGGAAATCCCTCATGCTTCGAAGGGAGCACCAGTCCCTGACATTCGGGAAGGATTCTCAACCGATCAAGCCGACTACCGAGGAAGACCACTGCTTCACGCATGCTTCTCGATTCGACATACGCTTCGACTTCATCTTTCTTGGGGCCATCGCCGATCAATACCAAACGAACCTTCTCTCCATCCAAGAGAACATTTCGGAACGCATCGATGAGTTTGAAATGGTTTTTCACTTCGGAGAAGTTGGCGATGCAGGCCAATACTCGCTCCTTAGGTTCGAACATTCGGCTTCGAAGTAGAGTCCGGGTCATGGGTGGCTTCTCAAGGAGGGGCTCTTTTGGAATGTTCGCCTCGGGAAATCCGTTGTGGATGACCTCTGTCTTGGCTTCCGGCAAGCCCTCTTGCTCACAACAGAACTTTTGGACCGCTCTCGAGTTACAGATGACCCTGTCGGTGCGATCGTTGGCCATCTTTTGTGCTTTGAGATGTTTCCAAGTCTTCCAGTCCGGGATCTGCCTCCTGCTGGTAATCACACCCAACACTCCCGCCGCCCTCGCCCCACGGACCGCGGCGATGTCCATTCCAAATAGGAAT
>JAJDBZ010000483.1 GCA_029261095.1 Candidatus Omnitrophota bacterium
CAAGAGGGAGGGGCTGGTTACATCAACATCGGCCCCATTTTTCCTACTGAAACCAAAGGAGTTCCTGTCAGCCCAGTTACCCCAAAATTGATTGAAAAGATCGCACCCCGGCTGATGATTCCGTTTACCACGATGGGGGGAATTCATTTGGAGAATGTGAGAGAAGTGGTGCTCGCTGGGGCCGACCGCGTAGCCGTCGTTTCGGAGGTGGTATCGGCCAATGATATTGAGGTCGCGGCACGCAAGATGGTTGAGGCCGTCCGCGTCGCCAAAGCAGAGCGAAACGAATCGACTAAGCAAGACTCCTGACTGTTCGCCGAACCTCCTTGAGGAACCGCAGGGTTCCCATAACCGTTTTCATTTTCTGCATCTTGCTGCGGGTCGGCTTGCGTTCGTAATGAAGTTCGAACCCAACCTCACCAATCGCATGAGTCTGTTCTCTAAGGCGCAGAAGTAATTCTCCACTCGCTTGAAACCCGCTTTCTAATCCCAGTGAATCTCGAGTTTCAAGTGAACGCTGAATGAGAGAAGCTCGAAAAAGTCGGTAACCGCATGAATAGTCGCTGACATTTGGCAGGTCGAAAACGCGCTTATAAAACCAACACGCGCCATGTGACAGAATTTTTCGATCCCATGAGACTCCCTCTTCCGCTCCTCCGTCCGCATAACGAGATGCGATCACTACATCCAGTTGTTCTTTATCGAGGTGTTCCATCATAGAGACTAGGTATTTTGGGTCGTGGGTGTCGTCTGCATCCATTGTGGCGATAAGATCGTCAGGACCCAAGCGCCTCGCGGCATCTATCACACCCTGCTCGAGGGCCGTCCCATAACCGCGGTTTTGAGGGAATATGATGGAGTTTACCACGACAGACCCTGACCAGGCGTTTGAGATCTGAGCAGTCTGGTCTTCGCTTCCATCGTCGACAACCAATATCGAAAGGTCTTCGCCGATCAGGGGTACGAGATCCTCGAATTGTGGAAAAAGACGCCCCAGAGCGATCTCTTCATTATAACTAGGCAATACAGTGATCAGTTTACGGGCCATTCGGGTATCCAGGTTGGGGCATGTTGTCCGGAAGAATGAATGAAAGCTCTGTCATTTTCCCGGCGCTGAGAGATAATGCAGTGTGGAAAGCATGGAGGCAAGCCCACAATGATCCGTCATGGAATTAACTAAACCCGAATCGGAAAGAAGTCGATCCTGTAGAAGAAGGTATCCTTTAATCCAACTTAAGCCTCTTTAGTTGACAGGGCTGAGTTGAAACCGCTACCCTCGACTAGGGAGTGAGAAAACTGTGGGTTCAGGGCCCATGGTTTTTTCCGGCTATGGGAATTGGAAAAGAACCTTTGGTTGGCTGGACTAACTAATGGCATCCAAACGTCTTTGCCGCTCAAGGTATCATTCTGGAGGAAATTCACTGTGTTCTTAACCAAAACTCAGGGAACTTCGACTTTCCGTTTCCGAACGGTCGGTCTTGCAGTTCTCTTCATCGCGCCGGTATTCTGCGCGGCGTCGTGGCTCGCCGTAGATGGGGCAAAGGATAAGCCCTCAGAGCCAACAAGGAGAGCCGGAGTGAAGGTCATTCCCCTCGAGCAATCCAACCTCCAGATTCCGAAAGACACTCTCCAAGGTGAAGCTGCCTCCCGGATTGTTCTGGATGAGAATGGAAACAGAATTTCCCCTTCATCCGGTAAAGATTTGCCGGCTGAAATGCAATCATCCTCCTCACCCAAGACTGGTTTTGGCTATCGTGTTGAAACCACTTCAGAGGGTTACCGACGTTTGATTCCAAATACTCCAATACGATCATTCTCAGAAGCGCGTCTGGACGAGAATCATGAGATCAAGATCGATTGTTTTACTGGGCCGGTCAGTCTACTTGAATCAAGACAAACTTCCACAAAGCAGAATAAAGGGGAGGGTGGCCAATGACCTTCCGTACACTTTCACTCACCCTTTTTTCAACAATCTTTTGTGGTTTTCTCATTGTTCAGCCCTCTTATGGCTTGGGTTTTGAGGTGACTTACGCGGACGACCCCGACGAAGGATTCTTCGACTCGGGCCTAGGAGAAGCGAGGCGAGCTGCTTTTGAATTCGCACTCAGCATCTGGGCTGATGAAATACCTTCTGAAGCGACTATTTCTGTTACCGCCAAGTTCGATCCACTCGGTGGATTTCCATTCGGTGCTACTCTTGCTTTTGCGGGCGCAAACTATTTTATCGAAGAGGGTGATGCTGGAACAGAAGATATTCCTTTGATCCCCAACACCATTTATACCGGGTCACAGGCCAGCGCTATGGCGGGAAGGTCGCTCGGAGGGGGATTGCCCGAATTCTCGGTTACCTGCAACAGCTCTGTAGATGGCGATTTCGTACTCGGCGAGATCGTTTGGTATTACGGATTGGATGAGAATCCACCGGGAGGCAATGTTGATTTCGTGACCACAGTTCTTCACGAGATTGGTCATGGCCTTGGATTTTTGGACCTTATCGATCAGACAGACGGTTCCTGGGCTTTTGGTGTCCCCGACATCTACTCAAGGCAGCTACTCCAACCGGGTGTCGGCAACGTGGAAACGATGACAAATAGACAAAGGCGTATCGCGGTCATCAGCGATAACCTTTTCTGGAAGGGCGATAACGTGGTTCAGAGGCAGGGTGACCTTGTGAAAATGTATGCACCCAATCCGTATGAGAATGGGTCGAGTATTGCGCACTGGGACACCAGCAATTCCCCAAACCTGTTGATGGAACCCTTTGATACCGGTCCTTCACATGATGTCGATATCACACGCGAGGCGTTTCTTGATCTGGGTTATCCGGTTGGGTCAGAGGCCCCGACTTTTACACCAACCAGTCAATTTTCACCGACGCCCACTCGGACCTTTACCGCAACCCATACACCGACGAATACCCCCACGGAGACTTTTACTCCCACTATTACCAACACGCCGACAAATACTTTCACTCCAACAAATACACCTACTCCAACCCCAACCTTCACACCAAGGGTCACCCACTCCCAACAAGGTGTGGAAGTGGGAGCGAACCCGGTTTCGTTGAGTTCCGCTGATCTGGATGGGGAGAATTTTGGCGACATACTAACCGCCAACCGGACTGGAGACGGGCTCTCGATAGTCTTGAACGATGGGTTCGGAAACTTCCCGTCGGGTGGCATTTCCGTTCCTGTTGGTGAGGGGAGCCAACCCTCATTTGTCACCACAGGGGACCTCGACAATGACGGAGATTCCGACATTCTGACTATCGCGGCGGGAACCAATCAGGTGATCTCATTCCTTCAAACTGAAGATAAGGGTGGAGTGGAAAACTCCATTCAAGTGGGAGATAAAATCTACACCCGTCAGGAATTCGGGAATTTGAGCGTCAATAATCCGATCTCCGCATTCATCGGAGACCTCAACGGCGATAGCCTTTCCGACCTCGCGGTCGCCAACAGCGAGGGAGATGACCTCACCATTGTTTTCGGTTCGGCTAACACGACTACCTTCTTCAATGCGGTTGGCGAAAGAGTCGGCACGGGGGGCCGCCTTCCAGTATTCGTCACTGGCGCGGTTCTCGTCCCGGCAATGCCTGAAATTCAGTTGCTGGTTACCAACTGGGAAGACAGTACACTCTCAGTTCTTGCAATCGATCGTGATGCCGATCAAAACCTTGTCGCGGATATCGATGTCTACTCGGTTGGTGTGAACCCACGCCATGTGATCGTCGCCGATTTTGATACCGACGGCGACAATGACCTGGCAGTGGTCAGTCAAGGAGCTCCACAGCTAAACGCTCCGGTGGATGGGTCCGTCTCACTGTTCTACAACCTGAATGGTTCGGGGCAATTCGATCCTGTCGATGCCGATTCCATCCTGACTCCAGGCGGCAACTTGTTGAGCGGGTCGGTCTTCGATTTCGACAAGAATGGATTTGTGGATTTGGCGATCTCTCAGAGGTCGCTAGATGGGACGGAAGGTCACCTTCTGATTTATTACAATGATGCCGTCTTTTTCGATGTCTCCGGGTTCGATACTTTTGACCCATTCGATGGCCCGGGAATCGCGCCTCTTGCGGTTGCATCGGCAGCACTGAATGGTGGCTTGCCGCCGAACGAGGATGTCGCCATCAGCGACGATCTCCTGATTACCGACCAGGCCTCGAACTCGGTGGGTGTGGTCACAATCACAGGCGATCTCGTGAAAAGCCGAACCACTGCGGATCTTAATTTCGATCGAGCCACTGACAGCGCGGATCTATTCCTGTTTGCCCTGTTGGGTAGCCAAAGGGATCCCTTGATCCGAAAAACAGCAGACCTAAGTGGCGAAGGAACACTCGACGCGGAAGATTTGATTCTCTTCCTGCAACTCCAAAAGGCCCCACTTTCTCCGCGACTCCTCTATCGGGAATCGACCGGGGGGGCCAAGGCAATTTCGGAACCCGCTGCAGGATCTGGAGATGTTAACGGCGACGGAGTTGTCGACAGTGCAGATTTCCTGACAATTTTCGACTAACGCCGTTTGAAAGAAGCTCTCACTTGCGCCCCTCCCTTGTGAAAAGGGAGGGGCGTTTTGTATTTAAGGGAAACTGCCCATCTCCGCCGTGTTGACACCTGTCTCTCGTATTGTTAAATCCGCTCTTTCAAGTTCTCTGAAATGAGAGTGCTATCGAGGGGAAATTCCATGACAAAAGTAACACGCGCCTTAATCAGTGTTTCCGATAAAACAGGTATTGTTCAGTTGGGTCAGTTTTTGGATTCGAGACAGGTGGAGATACTGTCGACCGGTGGGACGTTGAGGGCCCTTCAGGAGGCTGGAATCAACGCGATTCAGGTTTCGGACTTCACCGGGAGCCCAGAGATTCTGGAGGGACGAGTCAAAACTCTTCATCCCAAGATTCATGGTGGAATCCTCGGTCGTAGAGATTCCGAATCCCATCTCCGGCAGATGAAAGAGCATGGTATCGAACCCATTGATCTGGTAATCGTCAATCTGTATCCGTTCGAGAGTGTCACCGCCGATCCCGACTGTACCCTCGAAGATGCGATCGAGAATATCGACATTGGAGGACCTTCCATGGTGCGCTCCGCCGCGAAAAACTCCGAATCGGTCGCCATTGTGACTGACCCAGCCGATTACAGTCGAATCCAGTTGGAAATGGAGGAGAACGATGGAACCGTCGCACCGGAAACAAAGCGGTATCTTGCGAGAAAGGCATTTGCTCGAACTGCGGAATATGACGCGGCCATTGCAACCTATCTCGCTCGCAAACTCGAGGCCGAATCACAAACACCCGATAAGGTCCATATGAGCTTGCGAAAAATCGGAGATCTCCGGTATGGGGAGAACCCTCATCAGAATGCGGCATGGTACACAAGCGGAGAGACCGGTCCCACCCTTCCTAATGCCAAGATTCTTTCTGGAAAAGAACTCTCTTATAACAATCTACTCGACCTTGAGTCAGCGACTCGAATGGTTCGAGATTTTTCCGAACCGACTGTGGCGATTCTGAAACACAACAACCCTTGCGGACTCTCCTCCAACACAGATCTTGCTACCGCATATCGAGATGCCTACGCATGCGACACGGTTTCAGCCTATGGCTCCATCATCGGACTCAATCGACCCGTCGACCGTGCGACAGCAGAACAAATCCATGAAAGCCCATTTGTAGAAGCAGTGATCGCCCCGGGATACGATGAGGGAGTATTGGATCTTCTCGTACAAAAGCAGACTCGAAGATTTCTAGAGCTCCCGGGACTGGATCAGGTCGTTTCAAAAGGAACTCTGGAATTGCGGTTTATCGATGGAGGCGCCTTGGCCCAAGAGAAAGATGTGGTTGAGGATCAAGAGTACGATTGGAAGGTCGTCACCAAACGGCAACCAACGAAGGAAGAAACCTCGTCCCTTCTTTTCGCTTTTCGCGCGGTTAAGCAGGTGAAATCGAATGCCATTGTCCTCGTTCAAGGAACAAAGACTGTGGGGATCGGGGCCGGTCAGATGAATCGATTGGAATCGGTCAGAATCGCCACCAAGAATGCGGGCGAGAAAGCCAGGGGTTCGATCCTCGGATCGGATGCTTTCTTTCCTTTTAGGGATGGAGTCGATACGGCTGCGGAAGCGGGAGTAGGATTGATTATTCAACCGGGGGGCTCTAAGCGAGACGAGGAAGCCATCGAAGCGGCAAACGAGGCTGGGATTGCGATGGTCTTTACCGGGACACGTCATTTCCGACACTAGTCGGAGGGATCGGCAGCGAATCCAAACCCGAATCGTTTATCGGTCTCGGTACCGCGGGTTGCACTCCGTCGCGGACATAGATTGGAACTTGAACTTGGGGACTGCGAGCGCGCTGAAGGTCTGTTTCAGAGGGGGGCGCGATCGGTTCCAATCGTCTTCGCTGGGCGGGGGGTCGATAGTGCCGCGGGTTCTGCACGGATGCGGGAAGAGTCCGGGAACTCATATCGGGGGCACTTTGATAGGGGACTCCGCAATCACGGCAAATCATCTGGGGCTCATCGCCCTTCTTAAGCCAGATCTTGGTAGTGGAACACCGAGAGTTCGGGCGAAGTAGGGAGTACGCACAAACCTCGACGCGGCGCATATCATCGGGAGCCTCAAACTCGAGTGCGCCTCCGGGGATGACATTCCCTTCCTTGTCGCGGATTTCTTCCTCAGTCATCCCTTTGTATTCCTTGAGGTGGTAGGGGATCGCTTTTCCCATGAAATCCAACCATGCCGGGAGTGTGACGGTTCCTCCTGCGCGCTTGGTCCCCAGCGAGGTTCGACGGTCATGTCCGACCCACAGAGCGGTCACCAGGTTGTTGGAATATCCAACGAACCAAGCGTCGAAGTATCGGTTGGTCGTCCCTGTCTTTCCCGCTATCGGAAAGGGGAAGTCTTTGGCATGGCGGTACCCGGTTCCCGATTGTTCTCTTAAGACTCCAGCAAGGATGCTGGTCATCTGAAAGGCAATGGTTGGATCTAGCGCCTGTGCATCCCCAGATGGAATGTGTTTGAGACGTGTCCCTTCACGGGAATTGTAGATTGATTCGATGGCATAAGGACGAATGAGGGTCCCCTGGTTCGCAAAGACCGAATAGGCAGTCGCCATCTCTAGCGGAGAGATGTCCGGAGTCCCGAGCGATACAGACAGTCCCATATCTTTGGTGATCGGTGTATTGATCCCCATTCTCCTCGCTACTTCGAGGGTTGGCTTTCCAAGGAAGGGATCGGGTGTGTAGGCCCGTCCAAATAGAGTTTCGAACACACGCACTGTGGGCAGGTTTAGGGATTGGATCAACGCAGACCGGATCTTTACCTGGCCGCCGAATTTGTCTGCATAATAATTGGTGGGATTCCAGACCTTTCCGTTGGCGTCGACTTTCACATAGGGTTCGTTGCTGACCAAAGTCGTGGGGGTATAGCCATTCTCAAAGGCGAGAGAGTAGATGACTGGTTTGAAACTCGATCCGGGTTGGGTTCCCTCGCGACACCGAATTCTCTGATATCCGGTTTGTTCCTCATACCAATCATAACCGCCCACCCACGAAAGAATTCTGCCGGTTCCGACTTCCAAACAGACCAGTGCTCCCTGGGCATGCTGATCTTTCCTCGAGTTTTTCAAAACGAACCGGAGTTCCTGGTTGGAGATTAATCCACGGTTTATCAGGTCCTGTTCCGCGATCACCGTTTGGCCGGATGTGTTAGATATCCGCTCC
>JAJDBZ010000484.1 GCA_029261095.1 Candidatus Omnitrophota bacterium
CAAGCGGGAGATCTTCCTGGCCGAGGTGCACTCCATCAGCTTCCGTTTCAAGGGCGATATCGATGTGATCGTTGACAATAAATGTCACACCCTCCTCTCGGGTCAAGTGACGCAGCTCTTTTGCCTGGGAAAGAACCTCTCGTTTGTTGGCATTCTTCTCACGGAGTTGGATGCAGCCCGCTCCGCCTTTAATCGATTTGCGGACCACTTCGGTCAACGGTCTACCCATTGATAATTTCTCATCGGTCACCACATAAAGTTCAAAATCCATCTTTTGCACTACCGCTAAATCGGCGACCCGATTTGCGATTTCCTTGTGGAGGTCATACACCTCGTATCGAATGAGTTCATAACCACGCGCCCAATTGAGATCGACGACGCGTGATAATTCTTCAAGACTCCGCAAAGCCTCTTGGGCCCGACGGCTATTCGCTTCCACCAGAGAATGGAGATCTGGGTAGGGTTTGGGTAAGTTTGATTGAACCGAGGGTCGCGAAACATCGGCCTGGCTCTCACGTGAGAGAAGGTGGCATTGGTTGCTCGGATGGCTCACCTGAACCAATCGATGCCTGAGGTCTTTTAAACGTTCCGATAAGGTTGATTCGTTCAGCTCGAATCGAACCACGTCCATGAGGACTCGGAGACCTTCCGCGGCCCGATTGATGCATGCATCGAATGATCTATCGAGGGGGAGACTCATCGACTTCAGTAGGCGTAGGTCAAAGAGGTTTGCGGACGCTGGGTGTACTCATAATTGAGGTACTGAATCTGATCGGTGCGATTCATCGCATGCTCTCTTAGATTATCGATCTTCGTTCTCTTTTCGATATCCGCATAGAGTTCGAGTGCGCGATCGGAATTGCCCAACTGTTCATGGCACCACGCGACCTCATTGAGGAAAGGAGGATCATCGTTCTTGTCTAACTCTTCCTCATAAAGCTGCATCGCTTTCTCTTTTTGTCCGATGACCCAAAGCCCTCTCGCAAGGTGTGAGCGCACATGCCCAATCTGCTCGGGTTCATCCTCGATTACAGTGAGCAAGTGGTTGACACCCTTATCGAAATTACCCACCGAGTACTCCGCCATCGCCGCATCGTAATGCTCTAATGCCGGAGGGTTGTCTTGACTCCCATCCTCAGTGAGCAGGAAGACGGGCTCGGCCAATGGGTCGCTCGGGACACCGTCCATTCCTTGCGGCACTCCACCCGGGACTCTTCCGGAATGGGTGACCGGGAGGATGTATGCCGGGTCCATTCCGGTAATGCTTCTCTTCAACAAGTATCGTTGATGGCGTTGTACTGTCTGAGTATCCCTGTCCGCGAGCCCAGTCCGGATGCCCGCTTCATGACCGTCGATCTCCCAGTTGCCACGAACCAGGTAGAGCATTTCAATTTCTGGCTCCCATGGCTCGGGCCATCTCTCTTCCAGCGAATCCCTCCAACGAGCGTCTAAACCTTCCTGATCAAATCCGTAAACATTCTCGAGATTCCGGTCCAGGCTTCGGGTTTCCTTGATACCATCTAGAAGCTCCCGCATCTTTTCCCAACCGTATTTTTGAATTAAGAACTCGACGGCCGATGAAGAGATGGCATATATCTGGTTGGCCTCGGGGGTATTGAATTTCTGCCAATAGCCGAAGAATGTAATTGGCGCGAGTTTTTTTAGTGGGACCAATTTATCGTATCGCATTGCATTGCGAACTTCCCAATCGGTGAAGGACCATACCCCCATTTTGGAATCACGGAGGTAAGCGCCCTCTTCTTCGGAGCGTGAATGCGAGGCTGTCAGCACTTGGGGGCCTTTTGGAGTCAATTCCTCCACAGTGACTTTCTCCTGCAAGTAGAGGCGCCGGAAATACTCGCCGAGTCCCTCCTGTAGCCATGAGTACTGAAAGTACTGACGGCCGGTCAGCTCCTTGAACATGATGTGGCAGTATTCATGTGGAAATGTGCTCACCCAAAGACGCGATACGTTTCCGGAAGGCGTGCAATAAAGTCTTCCGTGGACCTCGCCACCCAAGACATAGGCGAGTGGAGCGCGACGTGGAATGAAAAAGCCTAGGGGGAGTCCGACACTGACGTTGCGAAGATTCTTTTCGTTTTGATATAGGTTACAAACGATTTTTTCGTCCGAAAAAAATCCCAGAGAGTTCCCCACTTCTTCCCTTGCGAACTCAAGAGAATCCAGAACTTCGCGTCCGACCGCCCGTGGGATGTGGTCATCCAGATAGACCACGAAATTTTCGCTTTCCACAGCGCGATGTTCTTGACGCTCCCACCGCTTCATAAGGCCTGGAGTTGCGCAGCCGATGAAGAGGATTCCCAACAAGATTCCGGGAAAAAGGAGAAAACCTTTTGATTTGATCTGGCTCATTCTTCGGACCCTTCGGTTCTCTCGCTCGCCACCAGGTTGCCGAGGTCCGCGATCGGTATTCCCAACGACGATGAAGGGGGTTCGATAAAAGTTTCGCCTATGTTTAAGGTGCCTCCCAAGGGATCAGGGTTTTCGGGTTGGAACCGCCAAGGGCTCTCGAGTGTAATCCTGGTGATTCTGTCTACATGGATTGGGTTCACAGGGTCGGTGATGCGAACTCGCGATTCGCGCGGGAGGATCAGGTTCATTTCTTTCATAACATCCCGCTTGGCTTCCTGGATCACCGCGAGCCGAATGCCCACCTCACGTTCCGCAGCGATTCGATTCGAAGCAAGAAAGGCCGGAACCAGTGTGCCTATTCCAAACAGAACCACCAGAAACACCAGAAGCATTTCAAAATTGGTGATCCCTCTTTGGGAAGGAGTCTGAAAGGAACCTTCGGGCCGTCTCATCGCTCTCATCTAATCAATATAACGCGAATTCATCCATCTTGAATCCGAATGTCAGGGGTCTCGTTGGGATTATCGGATTGTGCGGTCTTAAACTGAAGGACGGAGGAGGTTGAAACCCTCTTAAAGAACATGATTTAGGTTTGTTTTGTATAGAGTGTTTCGAGGGGTAGAATGCGGGTTTTACTTTAAAAACCCATTGGTCCTCATAATGTCACCGCGGGATTTAGTGCCATTGGTGGGACTGTAAGAGAAAGTGGAACCTCCTCCCTTAGATGCGATCAATGAAACGATTACGAGGAAATTGCTTGGGACTGTTTCCATCTGCCAAGTCCGGTCAGGGCCAATTCCGAAAACCACCCAATAGACCCCATTCTTTTGCATGATAGCCCCTACATTTTGGGGCCCCGAACCATTGGCAAGGTTGGACTTGAGGGACTCTGTTTCATGGTAGTTATAAGTCAGGAAGGGGACATCCGGCGCCTGAATCGGGTTGCCCTCTTGAAAATAATCCTGTGGAATCTCTTTGATATATGAAACCGGAGTGGTCAGAGACATGAAGGAATACCAATCGATACCATTAATGTCTGAGCCATTTCCAAAAGGGGAAAACGGGCTGTTGGGGGTATCTGCAAATCCAGCTTCGTTTGCATCTCCCGGGTATCTTCCCCAATCGATGTTGTAAGATTCGAGAGCGATGGCCAAGGTTCGAAGTTCGCTCTGGACTTTGGTGTATTTGGCTCTGATTTGCGCCTCCAGGAAATTTGGAAGAGCGATTGCGATGAGTATGAGGATGATCGCGATGACTATCAGGAGCTCGATCAGTGTAAAGCCTCGCTTCCCTCGATATGATCTGATCCTGAGCATAGCAGGAACCCCCTGTCCAGCGAACTAAAATTCCAATCTTAATCGTTTAATACGCTGCCGAATGGTCTGTGTCAACCGTTTTTCTTAATTCCTCCTAACCGATCAACTCTCGAAGTTTGTCTAAATGGCCTGGGATGGTGCTCCTGGCATCTTTATCCGCTTCATACTCTAGGGCCACATACCCACGATAGCCCGTATCCCTGAGAATATTGACGATTCTCTCCATATCTGCGGGAATTTTCTCGCCCCCCTCCGGTCTTATCTCAACTTTCATTTGAACCGTGATGGCATAGGGTGCAACTTTTGCAATATCGGAGTAAGGATCTTTGGTTCTGAAATTTCCGGTATCCAGGTTGACCCCGAACCAAGGCGAATCGACCGCTTTCACAATAGATAACAACTGATCTGAGGTCCCGACAATTCCACCGTGGTTCTCGAGAGCGAGAAAAACACCCTTCTCCGCGGCATAAACCAGGGATTCCTGAATACATTCGATAGCAAACTTTCGGGCTTCATCTTCATTAGAGCCCTTTTGGATTTTCCCCGCAAAGATACGAATACAAGGCGCTCCCATTTCCGCGGCGTGATCGATCCATTTCCTAGTGAGGTTCAGCTGTTTGTCCCGCTCTTCGCCAGAAGGGTAAGTAAAAACGTTTCCGATTGCGGTACCGGAAACGGTTAGACCCATAAGGAATGCCTTTCTCCGATATTCGAGGAAGTAGGCGGTGTCAGCGTCCTCCGGAAAATAGTAAGAGGTTGGCTCGATGGCCCCCAGTTCGTTCTCTGCGGCGAACTTCATGAATCCATCGCAAATATCCATCACAGGTGGATCCGATTGGAACTCCTTTCGGAGAGAGTATCCCGCCAGACTAAGTTTCATCCCTGAATCCGCATCCCTTTGAATGGGCGCCAACGATTCGGCTGGCGAGGTTAAGACAAGTGCGCCTCCAGTGGTTGCGCAGAAAGCATGGGCGAAAAATTGGCGACGATCAGTTTTCATGGATAGGTTTCCTCCAGCGTTTCTAATATACTCTATTCCAATGAAGGTGGTGGGATCTCTAATGAATAACAAATCTCCATACATCCACGCGGTCCCTAAGGTAAAGACCGGCGAAGATCTCTGCAAGTGGGTCACCCTGAGTCAATGACAGGAAGTCGGACTGAATCGGCCAAGAAATCGACCACGGAACACCCTATGGTTGGAAAAATGGTTGAGGTGCACCTCCTCAATGACAAACGCTTCCTAGGAAAAGTGCGCCGTCAGGACCGCGATGGTATCACTCTTTGTTGCATTCCACTTTCGATGATCGACACTCTTCCACAAGGGTCCAGTGTAAAAGACCAGTTGGGGGAAATATTGAGCACCCTTTTCTTCCCCTATGTTAATATCGAATATGTCGATATTGGGGGAGAACCCGTCGGGTTCGATAGTCTCTTCGCTCAAGCATTCGACGGTCAGCCTCTTGATTCATTGTTCGAGCACCCGGAGATCAAGTAAACGATGACCCAGGAGAAGAGTGGAAATTTCGCCCTCAAACTCTCGGTCGAGGTTCTTAAAAGGGAGATCGGTTTCGATGAGGGACTGGTCAGGGCACAAACGAATAATTCAGTCGGTGCATTCATCGAAGGGCTGAATATTCTAGTGGGGCGGGAACTGTTCGATTTGAAAAACGCGCAAGCACGACTTCGCTCGGGAGTCGCGGAGCGCGCGGCAGAGGGTCATGGAGATCCCTTCGAACTACCACCAGAGCTGGAAGGGTGGACTCTGGACACAGAGGAATCAAGGCCGCCTCATGATGAAAAGAATTTCATTCCCTTGGAGGGTCAGGCCGAAAAATATGCTTCCGATATCGATGAACTCAAGTCTCGAATACAACTCATTGAAAAGTACATGGGGGAGGATGAAGCCCTTTCGAACCCGTGGATCGCCCCAGCGTTACTCCTGGCTTTGACTCTCATTGGAACTCTTGTGGCTCAATTTGTTATCCATTCGATCGTAGGGGCTTTGATTGTGCTCAGCGTGGGAACAATGATTAGTCTTTCGGTTTTTCAAAAGGAGGTAAAACGATATGAATCCGAGGTTCGGCGCATTCATATGGAGGCGAAAAGACGAGCTGACGCCAAAGACAAGTTGGTAAAAGAATTGGGAGAGTGCAACCTCCGTATTCAATCCCTTCGGGAAAAAGCCGAAAAGATTCTAGAGCGTTCCGGCGCGCCTCCAGATGAGGGAATCAATGAGTTTCGATCCCGATATCCCAATCTCTTCCCTTCGAATTAGGGCCGTCCTCGATTATCGATGAATGTTCCAAAACCACTTCTAAAATTCCTCGTCCATGTCAATGGATATGGACCCTCAAAAAAACTGGACCGATCGATTCGCGACTCTCAGGCCACACAACAATGGGTTCTACGTTCTATTCTGGACAGGAGCCAAAATACAGAGATCGGTCGGCGGTACGGATTCAAATCGATCTGGTCGATCGAAGAATTTCAAAAGCAAGTTCCGATTCAAGACTTCGAAAGTCTATCCACGGACATCGACCGAATTCGAAATGGAGAATCTGGGATCCTGTACCCGGCGAAGGACTCTCTCCACATGTTCGGCTTGACCAGTGGGTCAACCGGGCATCCCAAAACCATTCCTGTTACAAGAAAATATGTGGAGAGGTTTCGGCAAACTTACGGAATCTGGTCGACTCGAATTCTTAAGGACCACCCCAAATTAGCCGAGGGAAAATACTTGGCCATGTACTCAGACTGGCGCGAATCCTTCACCGAGAATGGAATTCCTTGCGGGGCGGTAACCGGTCTTCTGGCTTCCCTTCAACCCCCGTGGATACGCAAACGGATGGTGGTTTCCGCATTTGCATCGTCGATAAAAGACCCAAATGTTAAGGAATTCACGGTCCTCCATCATGCACTTAATCACGAAACAGCGTTGTGGACTTCAGCTAACCCGAGCTCCCTATTGCGGCTCGCAAACCGGCTCGAGGAACATCTGGAGTCGCTCATCCGTGGCCTTGCCGATGGAAGTTTCGTCCATTTAGACGATCTCCCGGAGGAGTACCGGAGACATCGTGACTTTCTCCCCAACCCCGCGCGCGCTAGAACATTAGAAAAACGAATCGAATCCAAGGGAGACACCCTCCCTAAAACCTTATGGCCGGCCCTGGAAATCTTATCGTGCTGGATGGGGGGGACGCTCTCACCTTATCTGGACGCGCTGAAACAGAAGTTCCCAGGAATTCCGATGCGTGACCCCGGCTTGATGGCCTCTGAAGGGAGATTCACCATCCCAATTCATGACAATACGTCATCCGGAGTGCCCGATTTGAGTAGTCTCTTCTTCGAATTCTTCCCAGCCGATGGGGATGCGCCGGTTCCGGTCGGACAGACTGGCCCACTTCAGCTTTCTCATGAGATCGAGGTTGGGAAAAAATATTTCCTCATCTTCACCTGCGATTGGGGCCTGTATCGCTATCATATTGATGACATCGTCGAGGTCACCGATCGAATAGGTGACGTTCCGCTTATCAGATTCGTCAGGAAGGGAAGTGGGATCTCATCAATCACGGGAGAGAAACTCTCCGAGGATCAGGTGGTAGGTGCAATCCACTCTCTCCCTGGAGAATTTCGTTCGAAGCGAAACGACTTGGTTCTATCGCCGGTATGGGGAGATCCGCCGAACTACATTCTTTTTGTTGAGGACGGCGATGATCTGACAGAGGAAGAATGCATCGATGCCGCCGATATGTTGGAAGAGAGACTGCTTGAATTGAATTGCGAATACCAATCCAAACGGGAGTCTCATCGTATCGGACCGATTCAGGTCGCCCTGATCGACCCAGGTTCATTCGATTTACTGAAAAAGAGAGAAGTTGAGAGTGCGGGAGGGCGTGCCGAACAGTATAAACTTAAACGCATCCGAGGGGATCTTCAATTCGCAGAGTCATTAAGCCCGTACCGAGTATTGAGTAGGGACGATACCCAAGCTAGATTTCCTTGATCGCCTCTTTCAGTTTCTGCGAAAGCGATACAAGGCCGGAAGAGGGATGCTCTAACAGGTAGCGCCCGTAGTCGGTACAAATCTTTCTCAACCTGAAAAGTCCCGGTTCTTGAGTGGCTCCACCAAACGCCACAACCAGGTTCGAATCGCGGACAGCGTTCTTCATCCCTTTCTTTTCGAGGTGGATGATGCTCGGATGATAATCCATCTCGGCTTTCCCCAATTGGAACAGGTACTCATAATCTTGTCGGAATCTCACATCTCCCCCGATCAAAAGAACCCGTTTTCCTTCGAGCTCCTTCAATCCCTCATTATCGATTTCCGGGTAAGGAAAGAAGTGGACTTTCTCCGCGGCCCGGCCGTCGATTCTATCCCCTGATTCCTCCGATGATTCGATGACGTCAGGAATTGATTCCTCCTCACCCACGAAGGAAGGGTCTCCTGTGGAAGAACCACTCAGATCCGAAAGGTTGAACTCTCCCATCGCTTCCGGTTTTGGAGGGGTCGGATCAGAATCTCGAGTCAGGACCTGTGAGGATATCTCATCAGCGGGAGACTCTAGAGTCTCAATCTCGCGAACCTCCATGTCTGCGACACGGTTCTCCCTGGCTTTAGATTCTTCGTCCGAAAGTTCTTCCGCTTCGACGAACAAATCCGATTCCACTGAGGGTGCGGAAGGTTGAGTCTCCTTTTTGGTTGAGGCCCCTTCCAACACAGCGCGATCTTCGATCGCCGAATAGAGTGCCCGTTTTAATTCCGAGTTTTCGTTTTCGAGACGCTGGAACTGCTCCCTATAAGACTCCAAGTCCGTTAGAGTTGTAGTCAGTCTGTTCTCGATCTCAGCCACGACTTTACCTGAAACATTTTCAGCGGCGTTCTCTTCGAGTTCTTGGATTCTAGACACTTTTTTCGAGAGGTCGGTCTTCAAGTTCTTCGCATTCTGCTCTGAGGCTTTCAGAGAATCATCTTTGTCCTTGTTCTCTTGGGTTAGGACCTCAATCGCCGATTCCTTCTCTTGAAGGTTTTCCTGTAGGCCGCGAATGGATTCTTCTAGGGAGCTTTTTTCCGATCTCGAGGATTTCAAACTCTCCGCTATTTCGTCCAATTTGTGTTTTGGAACCGTTTCTTCGCGAGTGAAATGGAGTTCGGATTCTAGTTCGGAAACCCGGTCTCGGGCTTCTGCCAATTGCTTCTCGACGGGTTCGACTTTACCGCGTAAGGATTCCAACTCTCGTTCGAGTTCCTCTAAACGCGACCCCAGCTCCTCACGGATTCTTTCCAGGTTCTCTATGTCTTCGCCAAGCTTTTTCTCATTCTCGGCTATTTGCACTTGGTTCTGTTCGCGCTCAGCCAGTTCCGCCGCCAATGCATTGAGATCTCGATCACGGAGACCGAGCTGGTCTTCTAATCTCTCTGATGTAGCCTTTGCCTCAATGGCTTCGACCTTCAGGAGTTCGAGTTCTCGTTTCAAACGACCCTTCTCTTCGGAGGCTTCCGCCCTGGAATGACTGAGAAGCATGACCTGTTCGGATAGTCGAGCAATTTCCGATTGTTCCCGACCACGATTCTTCGTCAGCGTTTCAATTTCGAGGTTGGATCGGAGGAGGCCTCTCCATGTATAGAGGAACTGCTTTTGGAGATTGATGAGTGTGGGCCCGAAATCATTCGGGCCAGGGAGTGGTTCCTTGCCCAGCTTGCTGAGAGTCTCTACGTGTTCCTTACTCTCGCCGGGGAATAGGTTGATCGGGTCGGAAATCTTTGGCCAGCCGCCAACCACCTGGGCATTCCGTTCCGACAGGTTCGCGTAAAGGGAGCGGCATTCCTGCAAAAGATCTTCAAGTTCAGTAATTTCAGTAGGTTCGTTCATTTTCTAGGCGATGGGACCCTATCCGGGCGTTGATGGAAGTCCCTAATAATATGATCGTCCAAAAGTAGCCAGAGTAAACCAACTTCGAACAGAACAACAAAGACCTGAAGGAACATGCGCGAAATCTCCAGTCCGGACCCCCCAGTTGTCAGGAAGGTGTGAGCGCTGGCCATGACCCATACGATCAAGTCGAGGACGATTACAGTGATAAGCCCTTTTCTTGCCCATTCTCTTCGGGCGAAGCAATGATACCCAAAAAATAGTGCCACGACTGCCACAAAATACCGATAAGGCTGAAATAGTTTTCCCCAACCCGGATTGACCTCTGGAGCCATGGCGCTTGTATTTGTCAGGGTTTCGACCCCCAACGAAGTGGAAACTGCTTCAAGAAACAGTGTGCCAGCAAGCACCATCCAGACAGTTAATGCCAGAAAAAGACCCAATCGGGTCGCCTTCTCCGGTGGTTTCAACGGTCATTCCCCTAAGCGGGGGTGGGAGCAGGACTTCCGATGCCGGGGAGCCCCGCCTCCGGTTCCTCTCCCTCATCGATGACGGGTTTCGGCTGGTTGCCGGAGCCTTTGGATCCAGTGCTACCCTCCTCGAAAGGTGGCAGCTTCCCATCGAACAAGAGTTCGACTTCGTTCTTATCGAGAACTTCTCTTTCCAAGAGCGCCCCCGCAAGCATATCGAGTTTGTCTCGGTGTTCTTCAAGGATGTTTCTCGATTTCGCGTGGCATTCATCAACGATTCGCCGAATTTCCTTATCGATCTCAAAGGCGATTTCCTCGCTGTATCCACGATCTTGGGCGATATCCCGTCCAAGAAAGACGGCGTTATCATTCTTTCCGAAGGTCAGTGGACCCAGTCTCTGGCTCATCCCCCATTCACAGACAATTCGGTGTGCAAGGGCGGTTGAGCGTTCCAGATCGTTGCTGGCGCCGGTGGTGATTTCTCCGATAGCGAGTTCTTCTGCCGCGCGACCACCCAACAGGGCTGTGATTGTGCCGAGGAGCTCTTTTCTGCTGTTTAGGAACTTGTCATCGGTGGGTAAGTGCATCGTATACCCCAAAGCCGCCCCTCGAGGGAGGATGGAGACCTTGTGGAGAGGGTCGAGCTCATCCAAAAAGTGATACATGAGCGCGTGACCGGCCTCGTGGTAGGCGACAATGTTCTTTTCTTTTTCGCTCATCGCCTTGGATTTCTTTTCGGGCCCCGCCATGACTCGATCGATTGCATCCTCGAAATCGTCCCCTGAGACTCGATCTTTATTGCGACGTGCCGCGAGAAGCGCCGCCTCGTTCACCGCATTGGCCAAGTCCGCGCCGGAAAAACCAGGAGTCCGTCGGGCCAAAACTTTCAGGTCAACGGTATTGTCGAGAACTATGTTTTTGGTGTGGACTTTGAGGATCTCTTCTCGCCCTTTCACATCCGGACCATCGACCGAAATCTGGCGATCGAACCTTCCCGGGCGCAACAGCGCCGGGTCGAGGACATCTGGACGGTTGGTGGCGGCAATCAAGATCACCTCTTCCGTAGGGGCGAATCCATCCATCTCCACAAGGAGTTGGTTGAGTGTCTGCTCACGTTCGTCATGGCCGCCTCCCAGCCCTGCAAAACGTTGACGGCCCACGGCATCAATTTCATCCATAAAAATGATGCATGGGGCGTTCTTTTTACCCTGTTCAAACAAGTCGCGGACACGGGCCGCACCAACACCGACAAACATTTCAACAAAATCGGATCCGCTGATGCTGAAAAAAGGAACGTTCGCTTCCCCTGCAACAGCTTTGGCCAACAACGTCTTCCCGGTTCCCGGTGGACCATAAAGAAGGACGCCCTTGGGTATCTTCGCCCCTAGACGCTGGAATTTTTGTGGGTCTTTCAGGAACTCGACTACCTCCTGGAGTTCTTCCTTGGCTTCATCGCAACCAGCAACATTATCAAAAGTCACTTTTGTGTCGCCATCGGTGTTAAGTCTGGCCCTCGATTTTCCGAAGGACATCGCATTGCGCCCGCCTGCCTGCATCTGACGAAGGAAAAAGATCCAGAGACCGACGATAAGGAGAATTGGGAAAATGGTCGACAAAGCGGTGAGAAGCCATCCACTTTGTGGGTTTTCCTTGAGCTGGATCAGGGTTTGTCCTTCGGCTCGTTTCCCTTGGTTTAGCTGCTCGATTTTATCGGTAATCGCTCTTGCATTAATGCTCAAATTGGGACAAATAAACTCGATCATTGAGCCTGTGGTAGCCGTGCTCGCAATCCGATTGAGGTCTTCTTTTGTCTTTTCCGGGAGATCGGCGGGCCATCCGGTGTTCGCCGAAATCTTCCCCTTTGCCTGAGTTTCAGATAATGTGACCTCGTTCACTCGACTATTCTCCAGTAGAGTCACGAAATCGGTTGTGGTCAAAGAGACCGTTTGGTTTCCACGGAAGGTGACCACCACCAACATGAGGGCGACCAAGAGGATGATCCAAATAAAGCTCTTTTGTAGGTATGCTCCCAATGCAATTGCTCCTTCTTCTGATTTTAGAGACGTTTGGAGGAGACTCGGCTTCGGTCTTTCCGCGTGGTAGATACGCTGGAAGACTGTTCGCGAACCTTTGCCTGTCTGATGAGTCTACACTGATTTATCGATTTCGTCAGCATAGGATCGGGCAGTCACTTGAGCAACGGGTGCTCTCACAAGGCGCTTCAGACACTCAGGAAAAACGGAATAACTTAGCGGGGGTAACCACTCGACCCTCTTGAAACACTCTCGCCGGCCCGTGAAACTGAAGTATAGGCCGAATTTGGAGAGTCAGCGACCGATCTCTATCTAGGCGATATGTTGATCCAAGTTTTTGCATTGAAGTGGCAACATCGCATAATGGAGAACTGAGACATTTGAGTTTCACGGCTGAACCTAGATGAACCAACCAGAAAAAACGCCAATATCATTGGAGAAGTCAAAATTTCCGCGACCGCAGTTCCTTTATTCGGGACTGTTCAATCAGTATTTCATCGCAGAACTGATACCCCCGCTCTCATTAGGACTCTTTCTGGCGGCAATGACTCTACTGCTGATTTCGGTATTGGATTTCATGAATGAATTGCTTCTCAGCGGCATTCCCATGATCCCCGTCATCAAAATTTTGGTTTGCCTGTTCCCCACGCTGCTCGAGATGGCTCTGCCGATCGGGTGCATGCTCGCCTCCATGCTGGTTTATGGCCGTCTCGCCGAAGACCGGGAGATCGTCGCGATGCGGGCTGCCGGGTTGAGTGGGTTTTCACTTTTGTTCCCCGCCCTCGTTCTCGGTCTCATGTTGACTTGCTTTAATTTCTATTGGACCGGAAAGGTAACTCCCAAATCCATCAACATTCTGAGATCTACCGCCAAAGAGATGGTGGAGAACATGACCTCTATCAACATCTTCAAACCCGGACAGTTTAATTCCACCCCACAACGCGATCTCGCCATTTGGTTTTCGAACACAGTGCCCGGGACCAACAGCATCGAGAACATTACGATATTCATTAGCGGTCGAGGCCAAGGGTTCAGTATGTTTGGGAAGGAAGGTCAAACCAAGGAAGCAACCAATTGGACAGTTTCAGCGCCACTGGCAGTCCTGAGCCCGAACCCCTCCAAAGGCATCTTACAGATCCTTTTGAAAAATTGCGTAACCGAAAACCTCGAACCTAATAAACTCTCGCGAGTGGTTATCGAGAATGCCACACTATCCATCGATATCGGAAAAGACCTTGCCAAAATTTCAGATGGGGGACTGATCAAAAAGAAGAAATCGTTCTCAGAGTTTATGGCCCTTTCCGAGATTCACCACGCTTCGTATGAGGTTTCCCGAGGAAACCTCGGTTTCGAACCGGGCGCCCCGCACGATAAGGTTTTGGAGCGAGCCAAAGAATGGATTGCCCTCAAGAAAGAGAACCCCGAGTCCATACACATGTCCATCTACGAACTCATCGATGTGAAGGACCGAGTCCAGGATACGCAGCGAAACACCAACCTGGCGATGATGAGATATTCCTATCCTTCAGCCACATTCCTATTCATGATGATTGGTTGCTGCTTAGGCCTTATTGCGGGAAGAGGCAAGAAAACAGTTTGCTTTCTTATCACCGCTTTCGTGATGCTCGGGTATTACGCGATGGAAAAAGCAGTGGAAACTGTGAGTGAAAACCTGGCCCTGACTGATCGATTCGACCCGGGGTTCCTCATCTGGATTCCCAATCTGATTCTCTTAATGATCGGCCTTGTGCTCATGCGAATCGTGGTGAAACAGTAACCCGATGTTCAACCTGATCCAAAGATATGTGGTCTATTCGGTCCTCAGGAGTCTGATCCTGATCGGCCTTATCCTAGTAGCGGTTGTGTTTACCGTGGTCTTAACCAGCGATGGCGATGACCTTTACGAGCACGACGCCACACTCAAACAGACGTTGCTCTACCTGATCGCGGTTTTGCCTCAGAAAACGTTCATCGCGTTTCCGGCGGTTTGCTTGATGGGTTCGCTATTCGGAATCCTTGGGCTTTCACGACACAATGAATTGGTCGCGATGTACTCGGCTGGTGCGGGACTCAGGTGGATCATTCGACCCACATTTGTCCTTTCGGTCTTCATGGGAATCGGAGCTTTTTACTGGAACGAAATTGTTGCCGCACCTCTTTCTCTGTGGGGAGAGAGGATGATGAACTCGGATATTAAGAAAAAGACCGGAGTGATCGAAGAGTATGGTCTCCTGAGAGGGAAGGGAAACCGTTTTATCCGGTACCAATCTTTCGATCGGAAGGCCAGAGTCATACTCGATATCGAGGTTCGGGAGATGCAGTCGGATGGGTCAGGGACACGTCGACTGATTCGAGCCGATTTGGCCAGATGGGACGAGGAGATTTTGAATCCACTCCGCAACGAAAAAGGGGCTTGGCTCCTCGATTCCACGGACCCAAACTCTGAAAACTACGTCATCGATATTCAAGACGAATGGGAGATTCCCCTTAGGCCGATCGCCGAGAATGAAATCCTCCTCATCGAGGAGACCCCCGACGATTTTGGAGTGGTTCAGCGTGACCCGATCGAGATGAGTCACGCTGAGCTCGCCCGAAGGATTGACTTGTTGGAATCTGATCAAGCCTCGACACTCGACCTTCAGGCGATTCTTAACTTTAAGGTTGCGGCCCCATTCTCCGTTATCGCCCTGATCCTGATTGGCCTTTGTTTTGGATCCAGCCCGTTCCTTCTAGGCCGAGAGGGCGCGGCGCGTTTTACTTACCCACTTGGAATCTGTTTGGGTATCCTTGCCGCTTATTACGCTATATCTTTGGGGTGTCTCGGATTGGGGCAATTGAATCTCTTGACTCCGGTTGTTTCCGCATGGCTTCCTAATATCCTCTTTCTCGGTTTCGGCGCCTTCCTGGTTGCACGGAGCTGACAAGAGTTTTCCGGTAACTCTGCCAATGTTGGTTTCATTTTCCAAATAAAGGAATTGCATTTCGATGGGATTAAAGAAGAAGATTGTGAATGTTCGCTCGCTCATTAAAGATTTGATCGCAATGTCGAGAATGTATGGTGCCGACCCCTCCCATGTCATAGCGGGAGGTGGGAATACATCGATCAAAAAAGGGAATTCCCTATGGATCAAGGCTAGTGGCAAATCGATGGCCACCATTGCAGCCGACGGTTTCCTGGAACTCGATAAAGAACGGGTCCTTTCCACACTCTCGCGCAAGGGCTGGAGTAAGAACCGTGATGAGCGAGAAGATCAGATCGCGCAAGTTCTACTCGAATCCAGAGTCGATCCGCCAGATCCCGATATTCGGCCTTCGGTGGAATCGACACTCCATGCGCTGATGCCTCAGACTTTTGTCCTTCACACTCATGGCGAGCTCGCCAATGGTCTCACCTGTTCGAAGATAGGTGAGGCGGGCCTGAAAAAGGTGAAATTTCCCTCAAAAATTCGGGCAGTTTGGATGCGGTATGTAGACCCAGGCCTTCCTCTCGCCCAAGAACTCGAAAGGGTTCTTCACAAGTATGTCGAAGAGAAAGGGGATTTCCCGAACACCGTCTTCATGGCTAAGCATGGCATATTGGTTGCCGCTGACACCGCCAAAGAAGCGGATGGTTTGATGAGGGCCTGTGACCGTGCTTTGAAGGGTTTCATTGCCAAAAGAATTCCCGCCAAAAACAAGTCTCAATCGATCCCGCCGGATGATCTTGAGAGGGAGGTCATACCAGCGATCCGCTCCCTTCTCCCCGATCCGACATGGGTTTTCAAAAGAATCACCGAACCCGCTTTGGATCGCCATTTCTCGAAAAATTTGGCAAAGCTTTCCAGCCTCCTCCCCGATCAGACTGTCTATTGCGGTGCGTTCCCCGCCTGGATTTCGAAATCGAAATCATCCACACCCTCTGAGGTTCGTCGGAAAGTGGACCTGGCGCTTACAAAATACCTCGACCGATTTGGCAAACCGCCCGTGGTTTTCTTTGTGGAGGGGCTTGGAGCATACGCTGCGGGCGCAACCTTAAAAGATGCTTCCACTACAGCGGCAATGTTCGCCTCCGCGATGCGGATGTACGAAAACACTCTCGCGTTTGGGGGTCCCAATCCACTCACATCTAGAGAGTGGCGTTTCATCGATAATTGGAGTGTGGAAAAGTATCGTCGCCAACAAGCCGCCGGGACCGGTTCAGGCGGACGCGCGGCGGGCCGTGTGATTCTTGTGACAGGGGCCGCCCAGGGAGTGGGTAAAGAGATCGCCGAAGGTTTGGCCAAAGAAGGCGCGCACCTGGTGATCGCTGACCTGAATGAAACCACACTGACCGGAACCCTTCAGGAGCTGAACTCCAAGTATGGTTCTGGCGTTGCGGTCGGGGCCACCGCCAATGTGACTTCCGAGGAAGACCTCGACCGAATGGTGGGAATGGCGGTTTCGACTTTTGGTGGACTCGATGCGGCGATTTCGAATGCGGGGATTTTGAAAGCGCACAAGGTCACGGATTTTCCCGTTGGTGTCTGGCGAGCCATTGTCGATGTGAATCTCGCGGGTTACTTCCTCACCGCGAAAGCCGCGGCCAAAGTCATGCAGTACCAACATAATGGCAGCATTATTCAGATCAATTCAAAAAGCGGGAAAGTGGGAAGCAAGTACAACTCCGCGTATGCCGCTTCAAAGTTCGGGGGTGTTGGATTGACTCAGAGTCTCGCGCTCGACCTCGTCGAAGATGGCATCCGGGTTAATGCAATCTGTCCCGGCAACTTCCTCGATTTGCCTTTGTGGTCCGCGCCGGGTGGGTTGTTCGATCAGTACCGATCAAAGTTTGACAATGTCTCCCGCGAAGAGGTTCGAAAGATCTACGAAGGAAAGGTCCCAATGGGGCGCGGTTGCCAGGTATCCGATGTCGTGAAAACCGTGCTCTATATTCTTGAACAAGAATACGAAACAGGCCAGGCCTATAATGTCAGCGGCGGTCAGGAGATGCGGTAGCCCTCAACTCTCGGTTCCATTAATACTTTTCAGATAAGGAAGCCAGGGGGGTTGGACTAAATCATTCTCCTCAAGCAGCGCCTTGTTGAAAAGTATTTCTTCAGCGGATCCCGTTTGAACACATCGTCCTTGAGACATCAGCGCGACCCGATCGCAAACGTTCAAGACCATTTCGAAATCGTGAGTGGCGATGATCTGTGTGCATCGGGTTTGACCCAGAATGTCGATCAGTTCCTCGCGACCATTCGGATCGAGTCCGGTCGTGGGTTCGTCATAGAGGATGAGTTCCGGTCTCATCGCCAGGACTGTGGCGATCGCCACCCGTCGTTTTTCTCCTCCGGAGAGGTGTTGGGGGACACGGTCCTCGTAGCCATCGAGACCAACTTTGGAGAGGGCCTCGTGCGCGAGATCATGCGCCTCGTCGGAGGTGAACCCATGGTTGAGAGGTCCAAAGACCACATCATCGAAAACAGTGGGACAAAACACCTGGTCATCCGCGTTCTGAAAGACGATCCCCATTCGCTTACGGATCGCGTCCACGGAACCGTTCGCGCGCATGGATTGGCCAAAGATCTCGATCTCCCCAGAGGCCGGTTTGAGGAGGCCATCCAGAAGGAGGAGCAAGGTTGATTTACCCGCGCCGTTGGGGCCGATGAGCCCCCAGGTCTCCCCCTGGGGAATCTCCAGACTCATGGCCTCGATCCCATGAGTCGATTCGGGGTAGTGGTAAGAGAGCGACGAGATGCGAACCGTTATTTCAGCCACAGATGATCCCCCACAAAAAGGATGGTCGCGAGCATGAGCATCCCCATCAGTTTGACCCAATCGAGCGGGTCTCTTTCAGGTTGATAGAGGATACGGATGTTCCCGTCATACCCGCGCGATTTCATCGCGTTGAGCAGACGTTCGGTCTGCTCGAAACTGGTGAAGAGAAGCATGCCCACCATGTTCCCGTACACCTTGAAGGAGTTCCTGTTGAATCCGGGTTGGAATCCACGCGACCTCATCGCGATCCGCATCTTCCGGAGTTGGTCCAGGTAAACGAACAGGTATCGATAGGTGAAGAGAAAAGTTTGAATCAACACCTTTGGAACACCGAGATCTTGGAGCGATTTCATCGAACGATGAAAGGGGGCGGTGCCGAGCATCGGAAAGATGAGGAGGGTGATGGCCAATGCGCGCAGCGTGATTTTGAAAGCCAACACCAAGTTCTCGCTCTTCCAAGTCCATCCCCCATCGGCGGTCCCAAAGTTGTACTGGAGCGGGAGCAAGACGAACAATGGGACCATGAACAGCAGGACCCATTTGAGGCGGGAGAAGACGAACCCGATCGAGATTCGTGAGAGCGCGAGGAAGTAAATGGCCAATCCCAGTGAGACAGCGGTTGTCCCGAGCCCATCGAGGGTGGCGATGACCAACATCAGAAGGAGAAACCCCGGGAGCTTCAGGCCGCAGTCCCAACTGTGGATAGGCGATTTGAGCCCAGCGTAACGGTCGATCTCGGGATGCATCTACGCCCCAGCCTTTTGTTTCATGCCGAGGAAGTAAAACAGAATCCCGGTGATTCCCAAGACATACCCGAGTCCGGAGATGACGCGACTCGATTTGTTCCCCGCGGTCTCGTTCCTCAGGATGATTTCATCCCCTTGGTCGGTGGCGTCCGAGTCATGGGTGTGGTCGCCCTCGTGGGAATGTTCTCCGTTTTCGTCATGGTCGTGTGTGTGGTCATGTTCCCCCTCGCCATGGGAGTGTTCCATCTTAGTCGCCTCTCCCTTGATGGCGAGCGCGATCGCCGCCGGCGATAACGGAAAAGTTTCACGGTGTCCGGTGTCGTCCTCGACGACCACTTCGATTTTTTCTTTCAGATCGTTGGAGAAAGAAAACTCGCCCCGGTCGTCGGTCTTACCAGCCGCCAACACATCGCCATCGGAGGCGATGACCTCCGCAGTCGCGTTTCGAGTCGGGGTCCCATCCTCGAAGAAAGCGCGGACTGTAAAACCGATCTCTTTCACCGAGACTTCGGCCTCGAGGTTGTGCGCCTGACTCGCAATCGGGGGGAGAAGACCGAGGATCAAGCAGATTGCCGCAGTGTGGATGTATGGCATGAGAGCATCTCCGGTTTGACTTTCAGGAGGAACGACACCGCGCCTCCGGTGACCAATGCTTCGATGAAAATGATGGGTATGGTTGTGGCCAAGAAACCTCCAATGACGATTTGGAAATCTCTTCCGGCGCTAAATAAAGCCAGACAGGCCATCAACGCTGAAAGCACTACGGCCCCGGCTGTCAGTGCGCCCGCCAAGAGAACACGAAAGGCGCTGGGTTTTCCTGTCCCAAAATATCGGTAGGTCCAACCCACAAGGAGAGCGGGGATTCCCATGATGCACGCGTTCACTCCGAGTGTACTGATCCCGCCATGTTGAAGGAGCATCGCCTGGAGTGTCAGCCCCATCAGAACCGCGAACATTGCTTGCGATCCCAGAACAATCCCCACAAGGCCATGAAGGAGGAGGTGGACGCTGGTTGTACCAGTTTTGACATGAATCAGGCTGGCTACGAAAAAGGCCGCGCTCATCACCGCCACACGCGGCATGTCATCGGCATCGAGTTTACGCGCCGTGTACCCAATCCAGGCAGCGGTTACTGTAAAACCGGCGACTAAGACTGAGGCGGGAAGGATACCATCAGAGATGTGCATAGGATTCTAAACCCTGGGGAATGTGGCAAAGGGCGACCCAATGGACGCCAGCCTCATATTCTAGTTGAAATCGAATGACTCAGAAAGGGGTGTTGGTGCAGGGTTTTGTGGAAGTCAAAACTCAAATCGGGAAGAAATGTTTTAGGCCAGATCCTCCATGTATCCCAACTTTCGTAGTTCCTTCGTATCTTTTCGCCAGTTTTTCCTCACCTCTACCTTCAGTTCCAGGAAGAACTGGCGCTCGTGAATCTCCTCCATATCTTCCCTCGCTTTCGTTCCGATCCTTTTCAGCATCTCCCCACCC
>JAJDBZ010000485.1 GCA_029261095.1 Candidatus Omnitrophota bacterium
TTCTCTTTCTCTTGGGAGCGTCCTGCTCCCACTTTTTTTCCCGCGAAATAGCGTCAGCTCTCGTGATTGATTCCGCTGTCATTCCAACCGAACGTTTCTTCCCAATCAAAATCCGTATCTGATGCACCTCACGTGGGCATCGACATAGGACTTGCTGGTGGTTCCAGGATCAGAATGAATCAGTGGGAAAATGGGATCTGCGGCACATTCCTGCCGCTTTCAAAGTATCACCAACCTAAAGGAGGAACGACCATGAAGTATTGCTTCGACCGAGAAAATGAGGGCAACATTTGGGTGGACCGAGGCCTCGATGGCCGAGCAGACCATTTCGAGCCTTGCGCGCCTTGCTACGAGGACCTGCGGAGGACAGACATGGAAAACCGTGTCTGGCGGGAGTCCGATCTTTGTCCGAAGTGTGACATTAATCTCGCAGTTGACTCCCTCCGAAACGATTCGCCGGAGAACTCTCGTCCTCTCATCATGGATCATGACCACCCGTTCACGAGGTCTTTTGATGATGCTGATAGGAACTCTCCTGGGATGGACTGGACGCGGCGTCTTCCCTAATCGATGTGTCACGTTCTGGCCCTTAAGTGACACCCAGAATCCCGTTGGTTCTAAAAAGCGGGGTTCTGGGTTTTTTTTCGGGATACGACATCCACACCAGCAAAAATACCTTCACCGTTTCCCTCGAACTCCAACCCATCCTGAAAGCGATCGACGATCCCGTCGAGCGGAACCATTACCGAATCGACGACGATGGCACTATACCCTGAAATATCAGCGTTCCATTTTCATGATTCGCCCTCATTTTGTAACCTGCAAGGTTGCGAGAGTTCTAACTGAATGTTATCTCCTCTTCAAGAACCACAGATCGAAGGCGACCTCCTCGACCAGGATCGGTTCACACAAGCCTCTTCTCGAAAAGTTTCCTCCCACTCTGGCCCGAAATACATCCGACGTTCCTCAAAGGTTGCCGCGTGAAAATCATCTAACTTAAAGTAAGATGCTAAGGCGTTGACACATTCTGGGTAATAAGAGATCAATTCCTTGGAGACGACCGGAAAGCCATCCGCGCTGACAGAGATCTGTCTATCAAGATTCAATTCCTCACATCCCGAAAGATCGTTGACCTGATTTCCACCGCAGGAAACGCAGACCACAAGAAGAGTGACAATGATTAATTTTCGCATTGGGATGGAATTAGGTTTCTCCTTGATAATTCTTTGGGTTCATCAGCCAAGGACGAAGAATCTCTCAGCGACAACAATCTTCCGAAATACCCGAAGTGCCTTTGGTAACTACGATTAACGGGGTCATAAGCGGATCTTGTGATATTTGGCAGAATCCCGGTCCGTCTCCCGTCGTATTCATCCATCCTTATCCGCGTGTTGGGCTATCCGAGTACAATGTTCGTCGCTAACATTTTCTTGGCCAATTTTTCTTAAGAGCAGAATGTCGTGGAGGCTTCTGTGATTCCCCTTGCGTGGAGATGAAGAATGTCCGAACGAGAGAACCTCACTCCCTACGACCTCTACAAAAACAATCTTTTCTTCCGAACATTCTTAGGGTCAACAATCTGGGGTCTCATCCGATTTCCAGTTTTTCTCTCATTGTTCTACGCGCTTGTTTATTGGATCTGCTCCATAGACCAAGCCCTCGATTTATCGCACATCTCAATTGCAACCCTCGATGGAGAGCCAGTTCACCCAAAAGGGTTTAGTGAGGATATCGCGAACTATTGCCTGATTGTCACGATGCTGTTGGCCGTGTACACCACACGCAATCTTTTCATCCATTTAGTCGGTCTTCGGGAGCACTTGCCAGTCTTGTTGCGAGAGTCCGGAAAAAAATCCGTAGAAAGTGAAGTCCAAGAAACCGCCTTGATGAGCCGGCTCGACTCGGCGCTCGATTTGATCAGCCTCAAGACACCGAAGGGAAAGAGGATCTATTACTCGATTCTAGGCGCACTCGCGGTTTCGATGCTTTATTTCCAAATCTATCACCCGCTCTTCAACCCAATCGACAAGAGGACGTGGTCTCTGTGGCCTCAAGAGCACCTTTTGTCTTTTGCCGTTGCCATTCCTTGGACTGCCTTATGGGTGATTGGAATAGTTGGAAATTGTCTGTGGTATATCTCAAGCACTGCCATTACGATTTTTCCGCTGATCTACCAGTTTGGAAAAGCCAGGATGGTGAGAGTTATTCCCATAGCGCCCGACGGACAAGGTGGTCTCTCATCAATTGGACAAGTTGCCTATTCGCTCATGTTCGTGGTTGCCTCCGGAGTTCCTTTTCTTATTGGAATGTATTTTACCGTCGACAGGGATGCGTCCCTCCAAATCGGTGCACTCATATACTTTCTCACTCTCGTTGCAATCTTTTTCGCACCTTTAATGTCGGTTCACACACTCATGAAAGAAGCCAAGGAAAACGAATTGGAGCGCTTGTCCGAATTGTTTCGAACTGCATACAGTCAGTTGCCTGAGGCAAGCGAAATCGAAAACCTGCTGGGACAGGAGGAGAGGACCGAGGACCACCAACAGAATGTCCATTACTTGGGGCAGATTAATAACCTTTATGAAAGGGCCGATACAATGCCGGTATGGCCTTTCAACCCCGGGATGCTGGCAAAGTTTTTCTCTGTGATCGTTTTCCCGTTAATCGTGTTCCTGGCGGATATTCTTACGTCAACGTTCATGGAAGAAATTGTGTCCAGACTGTTTGGTGATTGAGTGGATGAAAAAGATCTCATTGGTTCTTGGAGCCGAGGGAGCGAGATCTCTATGTCACATCGGAGTGTTTCGCGTTCCTCAGGAGGCCGAAATCGAGATCGGAGAGATCGCCACGTGCAGTATGGGGGCAATAATCGGTGGCGCCTACAGCGCGGGCGTGGAGCTGGATACGGTTGAGAATAATCGACTTGGTCTCGGAAATAGAATTCTCTTTCGATTTTCAACGGGGCAGGGAAGCAATCACTGCCGGTGAATCAGCAATGCGGAAGTTACTGCCCCAGATCCTCAATGATGATTGACCCACCACACTTACTAGACCCACACTCTCTCTGGGATAAAAAGAAATACTCATACGGTTCGTCGAGACTGCGTTAGCAAAGTTTCGCTTCATCTGATCTGGTGCGGGAACCACTCCAGTAACCTGCCGCTATTTCTTCTGATCAGCCATCAGAAAGAAGGGACCTCATGTTGAAACCGAAGGGAAAAAAAGTGCTGTTGGATTTTGTCAATTACAGAGTGCTCACGCCGGCTCAGATATCGGCGCTGGGGTATGGTGTCGAAAAAACCGCCAGAAGATTTCTCGCACAGTTAATGGACATGGGTTTGGTCCAAACCGTCTCCCCGGGAATCACTGGAAAAATAGGGCGACCCGGGGTCGGTTTCACGCTGACGAGTGAAGGCGTTAAAAGACTTCGGAGCGAAGGCGCGATCGACTCCTCCGTCTCATCCGAGGATACCATTTGGAAAAGCGAGGAACTCCTCGACCATCAGTTGTTGATGAACTGGGTTGGGATCCATTTCCGGATGCTTGGCGGAAAAGTTCCGGGCCTCGAAACCGATTTCCTATCTTCCACCTCACCCTTGGTTCCGGGAGATGCGAAAATCATCCCAATCTTCACTCCGGAAGAAGGAGCAGATGTCTCTTTCTCCAAATCTCAGACGGCTTACCCCGATGCTGTAGCGAATCTTCACCATTTAGAATCCGGCGGTTCGTTGTTGTTCTTTATTGAAGCAGACCGGGGTACTGAATCATTACGGAGCCGAACGGGCCTGCATCCCTCCATTGAGAGTAAGGTTCGTGCGTATCAGTCCTTTTTCGTTAACGAAAAATACCGGTATTACGAGAAGATCTGGAACACCTCCTTCAAAGGGTTTCGACTTCTCTTCGTGACAATCTCCGATCACCGAAGCGAAGCAATCTCCTTGACGCTCCGAAATCTGACTCCTGACACCCGACCTTGGATGACCGATTTTATCTGGACGACATCATTGGACCAGATCCAAGACAATGGAATTGGCGACCGCATCTGGGCCAAAGGGACCGATTCGAATATGAAACATTCGATCCTGGGTGAGAAACAGGCACTCCGGTATTTGGTCACCGAAAACTGAAGATCCTGGTTGTCCCGAAATATCCCAAAACCTGTCCGAAAATAGGGTTGCCAAGGGTCAAAACTCGACCTTTTCGGACATTTAAGGACACCCAAATTCCCCCAATCCACAGCCTTTTTTAAGATGTCCCTAATTCGACAATGAAAGGGTAATGAGGTGAAATAAATGAACCATGGCAAATGTGAGATGTGAAAGATCAAGGCCAATCGAAGAGAGGTGTTATTTATAGGGGTTCAATAGAAGAGAGATGGTTGGACGAAGGAGGAGGAGATAGATATTGCCTTCCTTGAAGTGGTTCGTGGAGGTCGGGAGGTTGGTGCTTTTTTTCCGAGGAGGGATATTGATCGATTCATCAGGTGCCTTGAAACACAAAAAAGCATCGAAAGGTGGGGGAGGTGAGCTGTCTCTTATTTTTATCTTTCTGAGACGAATCGTGGGGGGATTGGTGAGGGACCTGAGGTACCTGTTTTAGGAACTGACTGGGGTTGTGTTCATTTGCATGTTCTTCTCGATCTTGATACCGGATGGGTAGTGGGGGTAATACTAGGGTTGGGTTACTCCGGACGGGTACCGGTGAGGCAGTTGGAGACTCCTGAGATCTCATATTTGACTGTGATTCTCTTGATTCAATTTCAGACTTTTCCGCTCATGTTCTCTATTTCGTGGTATTCATCCAGTTTGGCATTATTGGGTTCATGTAATCCGAGAATCAGGGGTCGGTTTGGTTCAGGAATTCGTACGCGGTGATTGCTTGCTTTCAATTATATTTTCCTTGAGGGGGCCTCCCCACGGTAGGGGATCTGATTCCAATCGGTTTTATCCAAAAAAAAAGAAAGAAAGAGTCACCCGCCCGCCCACCCTTTTCCTTGGGTTTGGGGTTCTCTCCGGTTGTTTTTTTTACTAGTTGGTGGTGGGAAATCTTTTTATAGGAGTGGGTCTTTGTTGGTTGTGATGGTACTTCAGATTGTTGATTGGAAGCATTCGGGGTTGGCTCAGAGTTTTATTGAGCGTCAGGCTTTGGAGGGTTTTGGTTTGGCTGGGTGTGAGGTGCATTATAATCATTATGGGGATCGGGGTGTGGTGGATGTTCTTTTGAAGAGGAGTGTTTCGGGTCGTTCTCTGTGGTGGGTGTGTGAACTCAAGCCATTTTTGCAGGATATTGGTGAGGCGGTTCGTCAGGTTCATCGGGCTCAGACGTATTTGAGGAAGTCTCGTTCGGATCTTTTTGGGGAGGAAGATGAACTCAAGTTTGGCCTTGTTCTCTTGGCTTCCGATCATAATTGGCTTGCGTACCGGAAACATTGTGATCTCTTTCGGAATTTTCAGGTTCTGTTCCATCATGAGGATGCGAGGACTGAGAGGAGGATCAGAAACTTTCAAGAAATATTTGAGGCGATGCAAGCCGTACGTGAAGAGCGCTTTCCCCGGTTAGAAGTATCACGGGTTTCGCGAGTTTTCGTTCCGTAATTTATTAAAGAAGGATTGGTCGGGTATGGGTGAGGAGTGAAATTCCTTCCATTGGTAGTTTCTTTCGGGCGGGGACCTGTCAGGAATTGTGCGGCGGGGGTGGTGTGATCTCGTTTTGTTCATTTTTGTTTGATGACTTTCCAGTTCAGGTGAACTTGTCCGCTCATTTCCAGCGGCGTGGTGTGGATGGGGAAAGGATCGGTTTGTCCTGGAGTGACCGAATGGGTGGCCAGGGCGCACTCTCGCTTACTCTCAAAACGAAGGGCGAAGACTATTGGTACCGAGGGTAGGGTTGGTGATTGATGAATACAGCATGATGCTCAGTACCATTGCAGCCAGCAATTGTTTTCATCAATGCTATCCCCCAGGTCGCTTTTGGTAGGGGGTTAGCCTGATCATGGTAAGAGTGTTATGGCATAGAGGTTTGCGTTGTCCAAATGGATTCTGAGTACATATTCGCCATCCGGAAGGTCTGACAGCTTGTTGTTTTTCCACCGAACTTCATGTCTTAAATCATCACCCCTTATTGAAACGGCTTCCTCTTTACTGAACCCTTGTATTCGATAACCGTCCTCGTCCATGAGTTCTACTTGAATCGATCCCGAGGTTGCATCCGCATTGATCGTTATGGATGAATGCCCATCCAATTCCATTGGCTTGAGCGTCACTTGTCCGTACTGCTCTATTGGTTCGAGTCCTGCAAACCGGTCGAGAGGCATCGTGGCTAATCCGATCCCTGTAGTCATCTTGTCTTTGTATTGCGGAAGATCAAGGTGCCAAGAAACGTAAGACCCGTAATAAAACCAGATCTCGTCTTCATGAACAATCGGGGTGGCATTGCTCCATATGGTCCCACTGTCAAAATCGTTTCCGCCATCGACAGGCAGGAAGAATGTTTCTCTGAATGGGCGCTCCCAATGAAGACCATCTCTGCTGATGGCCAGTTCTGTTGGCATCAAACCGGTTACATCAAGATCCAACACTTGGAGTAAGGAGAAATAGATTCCGTGGTAGATGAAAGCGGGTCCACCATGTAGTTGAGCTCCCTTTACATTTTCGCGCTTGTTGGCCGGCAGCGCGTCACGGTCAGAAGAGACTAATCCCGCGATCGCATTTGCGTCATCGTACTCATCGGGCCACATGACCAATTGTGGTCGTGACCAGTGGACAAAATCTTGACTCTCTGTGCGAACAACCGCTCTCTTCCAGAATAGTTTGCCTTTCGGACCGTCAATCCAAGTTTTTGAGTAAATAAAGTATTTCTGGTCCGTCGGATCGTATGCCACATCAATGACATCGCTGATCGCATGTGAAAGAGGAGGTTTCTTTTCTTGTTCGTCCGTTGAAAACAGATCTCTGAAAGGAGGCTGCGCTCTTTGGCCATGGGGGCCATGGAGTACTGGGTTGTCGGTGTGTTTGGTCCAATGGATACCATCCGGAGAAAATGCGACGCACAAACCTTTGGCATACTCCTCCCCTTTCTCGACAAAATCCCAATAGGCCATTTTGTATCGGCGTGAGGGTTCCGATTCATCAGGATTCACAATCACCGATGCGCCGTAACGCGTACTTGGACCTTCGTTACTGAGAAGGACAATGTTGGTCGTCTTTTCGTTGTAGAATGGAAAAAGTTCCAAATCTGGTTTGTCCCAGTGAATTCCATCCTGCGATTCAGCATAGCAAACCACACAGCGGAGTGATTTATCCGGTGTTTGGGAGCCAACATAAGATTGATACCACATCTGATAGAGACCGGTCTGAGAGTCTCTGTACACGCTACAATATGCGAGGTCATCTTCCCATGGATTTCCTCCAGCGCCTATGACCGGATTACTTTTGTGTCGGGTAAGCGGACGCAGATTTCGTTCGATGCCCGCGTAATAGAGGATGTTTTGGTTGTCGACAAAAAGGAGCGTCTTTTGTTCTCTTGATTTCTCCTCGGTCTTTTGTGCCGATGCCACGAGAAAGGCAGTGCAAAAAAAACACGCAGCCAGCAGAATAAATGGGAATTCTCTCATCTTCCTCGTCGGTGGTTGATCAATCACGATTTCTTCCCCGTTTCGTATTGATGTTTACTGATCCTCCCAAATCGGATGACGACTTTCCAACTTATCGATTTGGATCTTGGCAGTCCTAGTCATTCAATCGAAGAAATACTCGCGTCATCCAAATAGCCTACCAGCAATCTTTTGCTTCAAGGACATTATCGCGGTAGGCGGTGGCAAGTATATACGTTTCATTTTTCAATAATTCAATTCTCAATCAATAAGACTCATAACCGCACTCCCTAAACCGAGAAAAACCCATCCATACTTAATCGATAAGAGTCCACCAAGAGAACAAAACAAAATCCTCTCCGATATCGCTCGGAGGTCATCGCAAGCACCAGATCAACCGAGCATCAGTCCTTCCTTTTAGGCCTTCGGGGGTGCGCCAGACCTTTTATCGTAAATCTTTGGCCCGTCAGGCTCAAAGATTTATCGAAAGGTCCGGCAGGGACCCCCTCCGGCAAGTTATCTTTGGCTCTCCAAACAGGTGGGAGAGCCAAAAACAATCAACGCGCTCGAACGGAGGAACCAAAATGAAAACAAACCAACAAACCACAAACTGGATGAAAGAGCATCTCGAACACCAACTGGCGAAACTCGCTGGAGAAACAGCGCGACTCCAAGACTACGCCAACGAAGAAACGAACAGCAAGATTTACGCGGAATATCTCGACCAAAGATTGGGAGAAATCGAATCAGAACTACGCAATCTCTGGAGAGAGATCGTGCTCGAAGGAGGGATCTAAAAATGGCGCACACAAACCAGCGATGGAACAATCGAACGACTGTACAAAAAAGAATGAGGCAGAAACAACAAAAGAGAATTGTGCGGCCCCTACGATGCCGATGCGGGAACACACTCAAAATGGCGTACGACCCCCATTCGAAAGTAACCTTCCACAACTGCTTTTGTTGCCATCCGAAACACCGGCAAGCGCCCGTCCCGAGTGGGCGCGCCAAAGAGAAGGAGGTGACCGCATTATTTCTGTCCTCATAACGAGGACATTTCTTCTGAACCTCACGCAGATTCGCGTCAGTTTGTCTTCGCCAATAGACTCTTTGCCGTGGTATGGTCGGTAATCAAGTAGTTGATGAGGCCGGTTTCGATAGCGACCCGGATGGTTTGAACTTTCTTGGCACCTCCTGCAATGGCGATGACTTTCTTGTTTTTACTAACCATCTCTTGGAGTCTGTCAGGTCCTACCGAATCCACGACTTGACCGAGTTTTGGTAAATCCGCGATCAGACTCTTTCCATTCTTATCGAAAGGGCAATTGAGTATTTCACCTACAGGGTTATTTCTCATCAATTCTTCTCTACTCACTCCAGCTTTTTCACAGATATAGGCGAAACCGTCTCCGGCTCCCAACCTGCACAGCCCAATGCCAAGGATCGCCACATCAAGAACCTCAAATTGTTCGATCAATTTGTCACGGCACGGTTTATAAGCCGGAGTATATGCCCCTCCATCGTCTCGGAGTGTTCCGGGAAGCGGGTTGATTGCATAAACCGAGGAGTCCTCCCGCCATTTTCCATAAAGAGTTGTAATCAGAGTGAATGGAGATTGGTCAACAATTTCTTCAACCAATGTTTCCACAGTGAGTTGGCTGAAACTCATCTTACTAAGCGTTCCCGGGGTCAAAGCGTTCACTAGATCTCGCATGGTGGCGCCGCAGGCCAATGCAATTCTTTGTCCGGATTGGAGTGGACTGGCCGGTCCTTCTAAATGCTGGGCTGCAGATTCCGCCAACAGACAGGTGAAGGTCTGCCATCCCTTTTGGCTTCGAGTTTCGAAAATTGGTTCAACAACGGCCTGGATTCCATAGGCTCGGTTGAGGTCGAGTTCCAGTTTCTGATCTCTTGGCAGGTTGAGAGTCACCGAGAAGAGTTTCTTTTCGCGCGCCTCGGCCAAAAGCCGCGAAACAGTGCTCTTTTCGATGCCCAGAGATTTCGCAATGTCGGACTGGGTTTGGGGCGGATCCTGGATGTATAACCGCT
>JAJDBZ010000486.1 GCA_029261095.1 Candidatus Omnitrophota bacterium
GGACGATTCCCACTATGCAGGTGGATGGTGTCAATATCGGTGATTATTACACGGCACCAGAAATGCACGGCAGCGCTCTCACGACTATCGGGGTTATCTGTCATGAATTCGGACATATCCTCGGATTGCCTGATCTTTACGATACGGACTACAGTTCCGTTGGCATCGGTGCTTGGGGTTTGATGGGTTCTGGATCTTGGAACGGCAGTGGCCGGAGGCCGGCGCACCTTTGCGCATGGTCCAAGATTCGTTTGGGGTGGATCAATCCATCCTACCTTGAAGATTCCCAATTTGGGATCTCCATAAGCCCTCTCTCTGCAGAGAATAAAGCCTTTAAAATCAGCCATGGGATGGGTAGCAACGAATACTTGTTGATGGAGAACCGTCAGCGCTCCGGATTCGATGACCACCTTCCCGGTGAGGGAATCCTCGTCTTTCACATCGATGACAACCGCTCTAACAATAGGGATGAAAACAACTACATGGTTGGAGTTTTACAGGCGGACGGTGTTAACGATCTCAATAACAACGCCGACCGGGGAGACGGAGGAGACCCGTTTCCAGGTAGTACGGACAACCGGTCCCTAGGACCCGATACTAACCCGAATACCGATAGCTTTTACAACGGAGATACTGGAATCCTAATTGAAAACATAAGCAATGTTGGGAACCCAATGAGGTTCGATCTTAACCTGGACGGTGTCTCTTCAGGAGAGACTTTCACTGTTTTCAACGACGGTGACGCGCCTCTGCAGGTCACTTCGATTTCCCCAGCGAGTACAGCTCCTTGGATCAGCTGGCAGCCAATCGCCCCTTTTAGTATTGATGCAAACCAGTCTAGGATCGTAAACATCAGCGTCGACTTCGATCTCGCGCCAGACGGGATTTCAAATGTGCAGCTGTTAGTTTATTCGAACGATGAAACCTCCAGTCCCTATCCTGGAGGAGTAAACATCACTTTGGAGAAACAGAGTCCGCCAATGAATGATGATTTCTCAGGACGGACTCTCTTGACAGGGAATACTGGACAAGTTCCTGCGTCAAATGAAGGTGCTTCAAAAGAATCAGGTGAACCGAACCATGCAGGCAACAGGGGTGGAAGATCTGTTTGGTGGGAATGGAATGCACCATCGGCGGGTGAAGTGACACTTGACACACATGGTAGCGGTTTTGACACGCTGCTCGCTGTCTATACCGGCGGGTTGATTGGGAACCTGACCCCTGTCGCAAGCAATGACGACGACGAAAGTTCCAATCTCAACAGCGGACTAACTTTTCTTGCTGCGGCAGGTACATCTTACAAAATTGCGGTCGATGGCTACGATGGAAGTTCGGGTGGTGTCACGCTTAACTGGACGCTTCTCACGCCAACCAACACCCCGACGGACACTCAGACCAATACGCCGACTCCTTCGAATACGCCGACCGAAACTCCAACGGACACTCCTACCGATACGCCGACTCCCTCGAATACGTCAACCGAGACTCCAACGGACACTCCGACCAATACGCCGACTCCCTCGAATACGTCGACCGAGATTCCAACGGACACTCCGACCAATACGCCGACTCCCTCGAATACGCCGACCCAAACTCCGACGGACTCTCCGACCGATACACCTACTCCTTCGAATACGCCGACCGAGAATCCAACGGATACTCCAACCCCTTCAGAAACCCCGACAAACACTCCAACAAACACATCAAGGAACCCAAACTTTGTTGCTGCGAAAGTGCCGGATATTCGTAAGCAAGTGGATGGCGGAGGTGCGATTGAGCCAATCATTTCATTGGACGACTACGCGTTCGATCCATTCCATCGCGATCCCATTACCGGGAGACAAGTGCCTTTCACTTGGAGCGAAGCCGAAACACTGGGGGACGACAACATTAACTTGTCCGCTCAGAATGAGTTGGAGGTTAGAGTCCCAGCATCAATGGCACCGGAGGAAGGAGTTTCAACTCTCACGGTCGCCGATGGTACAGATCAAGCGTTGATTGAAAACGTCACGGTTAGAACGACAAATGTTCTACTCAGTTCCCCTCTGGTGGATGAGTACCTTGTCGTCGGTGATGCTATTCCCGGGCAATGTCCTTACGCGTGGTATGTCCATCCTAGCCAGCCTGTTCATGTCCCTTTAGAGGCAAGACGAACCGATGGCCGTTTAAGTGTGAAAGTAAGCTCAGGAGTACCTCAGAATTTTCTCTATTCCAGAACTGCCATCGTTGATTCAACGAGGCAACAATCGCCAGTAACTCCGCTCATACAGAATCCTTCAGAACTGGGATCGGCAATCGGCGATCTGCAAGGAACTAATCTATTCGCAGGAAATCTATCACTTGTTGCAGACGAGGAAGGTTTGACCGTTTTCCCACAAAATGGATTTTCAGGTTGGGTGAATGTTGGTGTTACATACGACCACGGTGCAAACGCGTACGATTGTTATTCCCTGGCCCTCGCGAAGCCATTGATCGGTTCGACCACCAGTCTGGCGGGAAGTCCTTCGGAGATTAACCCCATTATTCGGGAATCAGCCAATTCGGGTTTTGAAGGAATCTCCCTGGAGGATTTTCTTGGTGCGAGATCTGCATCAGGTTACGAAGACGATCCTGCACAGGCTCTTGCATTCCAGAAATCCTCATGGTCCGTTGTTGGAATAACACAGTCGAATGATGATATGCGTGGTGGAACACTGGGAGAGATTGAGATCACTGATGCCTCAAAGCCAGAAGCGTCTTATCCCGGTGCGACATTTGGAAAAGCACTGAAGATTACCTTAGATCAACAAAGCGGTTGTGGAGTCCTGCTCAAACACAAAGGCCTTGATCCCTCGCAGTTCGCACCCGGGGATATTCTCACGATGAGCGTAGACCTTTACGTCGATCTGAATTATGGAGGAGGAGTTGCGGACGACATTGTCAATGAAGCCTCCAATAGCCCGATTCTCGCGATGGCATTGGTGACGCAACCTGCTGGAGAAGCAGCGAACTATAACTACATCAATTTTCCTCCACACCCTGCTGTGGCAAATCAATTCAGAGAGGGTGGAGGGTTCGGGGCTTACGGCGCTGGTGGATCCCAAAACACCAATATTGTCGCGGGACTCCATGGGAAATGGACGCGCCATGAGGTCAGTCTCCGTGTCCCTGAAACAGGTTATCAAGTTGAAGGGCCGGCTGGGATAGGTAATGTTGTCTACCCCAATGGAATCTCAGCGCTTCTTTTGATTGGCCGTTGGCCCGCAATTGCTGGAGTTGAAGGCACGGATATGGTAGATCACATGCAAACGATCTGGGTGGACAACATCTGCACTAGCAGAATGCCAGGCACCCTCGCATTGGCTCATGGTGCGACAAATATTCCAATGATTTCTGCAGGATGGGCTTTCCAATATGAGAACGGGAGCACGCAAGCGCTTTTTGGCACAAACGCTTTCGGCTCGAGTATTCCTACATCCATTGCCCGTGGGGAAGTGATTTACGGTAACTTCTCCGATGAATCTTCACTAAACAGTCCGACTGAAGTTCTGAGCGAAGTCTTCGACGTTCCGTATAGCCATTTTGAAGACACTGCTAAGGCGGGATGGTTAGAATCCGCAGGGAACTCGGATTTGGCTTTCATCGCTGAAGGAGGCCCCGAGGTCGCCCTTGGATTTCCAATCCTGGCGTCAGGTTACAAGTCTCTAGCATTGGCTCCAGACCCTTCAGTAGTTCCAGACAATTGGCCCGTTCCGAATACGACTCTAGAGACTGCACACACGGGAGTTGTTCAAGTGGACACACCTTACCTGGATATGAGGCTTGCAGCACATGCGGTACTACCAGGACTTCGTGTGAATGATCTTGAGTATGACGATCAAATCGAGCCTTTACCTTCCATGGATAACCAAGTTGGAATCCATGGGAATGTATCTGGCGTCTTTGGACTGCGCTTCTTCCATCGAACAAATGCAACTCACATTTCTCAAAATCCGGTATTAGTTGCGATGATAACAAATGCCGCCGTAAGCAACGGATTGGTTGCGCAGAGACTCCCTTCGGCTCTTACCTCAACAAGCGATAACCAGAACTACAGCGGAACTGTTTGGATTGATGACATGGTGAGTGGCAGCGTGGTTTCGTTCATGTCCAATCAGCGGTATTACGATTTGATCCAAAATTCCCAGGCCGGTGGGAGATTTGCGAATGGAGGTAACCCCACTCTGGCAGGACAACAACTAGCCGAGAACCCAGGCGCTCAACTTGCGACGGTAAGCTTCATCCGGGCATCTGGTGATCAGCAATCTCAGATACACAAACTTCTTTCTGCTAATGGATTGAACGCCTACCAATCGGTCTATGGATCAGGTGAAGAAAACAACGATGATCTCCCCGGACGTTACAGCACGGCGACCATTTTCATTGATGAGGTCAACCTCCATGCTGTCCGGGATGACCGAGCCTTTTACGATGAAGATCTTTTCATAAGACCATGAGGAATAGTAAGAAAGAACTGCGTCGCCAATCTGAGGTTTATCGGTGGCGCGGTTCTATTCTCTTTCTTGACGTCAAGGACCTGTTTTACAGTGTTCGGGTTCAGGCCTGGTCTTGACGACAAACTGAATCGTAATTGTGATCATCTACCAAGACGGGTTTCAAACACCGGAGTTCGAGAACCGGATATTCGCTGATAGAGCGATCAAGGACGCGACCGCCTGACTCACCATCGGTAGGTCACTGGTGACAAGAGTAGGGAAGTGAGCGGCGTAGGCCGGATTCGTTGTAATAAAGAATTACCAAGTTGTTCGACCTACGGCTTAAGAAGCAGTAGGTCTGAAAACCAGTTTTTGGGTTCAGTCCCGATGTGCAGAATGTGTGCAGAAGACCGGCATTGAGGCGACCTTGAAGCGACATCGAATGCAACGCGGGCCGCCACTCAGTGAATATTGTTGAGATTTTTGTGTTTTTCCTAGATTTTTCAGGCTATCTTGCTAGACTGAAAATCCTTGTGTCCCTGGTTCGATTCCTGGTCCCGCCACCATTGATACTCCAAAGCCCCTGACCAGCCCCCCACTAATAATGCGAGAGATTCAATCAATGTTCTCGGAGCTCAGGAACATTGGCTCATGAGTCTCTGGTGCGGGCGGCTTATTATTTCGCTTCTACGGAACCCATTACGACAGAATCTATTTGTCATCGAATGGGTGGATATCGTTTTCGAACCCGTCTGTCCCTGCGAATGCCGACGCGAGCAACGATTGCCCACACCCGAGTGCAAACGGTCAAGACAACTCTAATCAATCTCCGCTAACCCAAAGAAATAACTTGACATAAACCCTAGTGCGTCTAATCTTTTACCAAAACAAACGATGTATGTAGGATTCCAATGGAATCGCGACTCCTGTGGGATACGGTGGACCCACGGAGATTTCTGTCCAATCCGTCGTTAGGCCATCTAGAAATGCGCTAGCGTCGATGGAGGGATTCCTGCCCTCAATTGAAGTCCTCAGTGGCATAATCTACGAAAACGGGGTCGATACTGAAGTTAGGGAATGTCTCCACCCATTCTCGTAAATAAGCAGCGGTTTTGAAAAACAAAGGCGCGTCGATTACCGAAGGAGACGATCCCCTTAGAATTAAAGCCGATACATTAGGTTTAGCTGCACTTGAATTAGCATTTCTTTCTGGGCGGAGGCTCGCGTGTTCCGGAACCAGATTTTCCTCGTGTCAGTAATCCTTATCTCGCTTGTACTCTCGGGGCGGGCGTATGCGCTGCCTCCGGGTCTCGACTTGAACGGTGATGGCATTGTAAGCCAGGAAGATCTGCTCGTCCTTATCGAGAGGATTCAAGATGGGGAAGATTTTTCGGCCCTCATTTTCGCGCAAATGTGGTATGAAGGCGAACGTTCCTCCCAGACGCCAACCGAAGCTGAAACGGGCACGCCTACTCCCGCAGGAACAAACACTCCCACTGACACCCCGACGAACACGGAAACGTCCACCAGCACACCGACGATTTTGGTCCCACCTACAGGAACCAACACTCTGACGGCAACCTCTACCCCAACTGAAACCGCGCCGCAGACTTTTGAGCCGACTCCGACACACTCAAACACTCCCACCAATACCGTATCCCTCACGAGCACGGATACCGCAACCCCGGTACCTCCCACGGAGACGTCCACCAGTACCCCGGACACAACCGCGACTGAGACCCCTATCCCGGAACCGACATCCACACCATTCACCCTTCTAATTATGGGAGATCCACAAATTGGGTTTTGGGTAGAGGACGACTTGGCGGAAATGGCGGGTTTAGAGCCTGATGGGTTTCTTCCACCCGAAGATGACGGTGCCGATTCTAACATTCTCGAAAACCAGAATAGGTCCAATGCAATCAAAGAGATCATGACGAACGGATTGACTTGGCCAACGGCTAATTATATTCGAGCCGAGCGACAAGGCCAAATTGTTCCGAGGCCGAAGGCGGTCCTAATCAATGGAGATCTCGTCCACACCAATCCGGGATGGCAAAGAGAGCACTATGTCCGATTATACGTTGAGGAACTAAACGGACTCACTTACGTTCTTCCCGGTTTGGGAAACCACGATACGGAGAATTATCTCACCGCGGATAATAATCATCATCCGGATTGGGTAGAACGTAATCTCAAATACCTCCAGCAGACGATCACTGGAGGCGCGTCTCCTAATTTTCCATCCCACTGGATTCAAGACTTCGATCCGATCCGGACTTTTGATCCGAACGCGGGCCCAGGGGGCAGTCTTTCCTACTCGTGGGAGATTGGAGAATATCATTTCGTACAACTCAACAACTACCCCGGAGAAGATTCTTCGTTTTATGCGGACACGCATGGTCTTGACGACATTGACTTAAACATTCGTCCCTCGTTCGATTGGTTGGAAGAAGACCTCGCGCGCGCTCAGCAATCTGGGAAGAAAGTGGTCCTTAATTGGCATGATTTAAACCGAACTCCAGCTACATTAAGAAGTATGTTGAAAGGTTCAAACGTTGTAGCTACATTTCATGGTCATTTCACGACTTCGATGGGGTATCGGGGAGACATAAGTGGAGTGGAAAACGCCTTTGGCGATCCAATTCCAAGTTTTGTTAGCGGACATCCGGGAAACGTTCATCACCATAAATCCTTTTTAGTCGAGTTTGGTCACGATTATATGACCGTGGCCACGCTCGATTCCATCGGGCGTGAGAGGGACGAAGTCGCGGTCGACCCGATGAATTACGGTGTGCCAGTATTCTATTTAGGAGCCATGAGTGGATCGGGCAACCTAACCGTGGACCTGTCAATAGCGGCGGCGCCGAGTTCCGATCCGTATGGATTCGTCGCCGTCGGAGTCCCAGGTGAGGATATTAAAGACGGAAAGTTTTTAACCTATGTTTTCCCGCTTTTTCGCCAGGAAAACCCGGAAGGCAAAGGCGGTAACGACGCGGGCGCTGTAAATGTCCTGTATCAAACGGAGGGTGGCTTTGAATACGGTCAGCAATGGACGCAGGGAATGGGGGGCACGATAATCGCAGGAGACGATCAACATGGGTATTCGCTCGCGTCCGGTGATTTTAACGGCGACGGTTTTGTCGACCTTGCTGCTGGGTCTCCCTTTGAGGACGTCGAAGGTGAAGGCGACGATGCGGGGGTCGTTCTCATTGTTTACGGAACCCAGAACGGGCTGGACGGTAAGGTCGATGTGCTAAATCAGGCCAACGCGAATGCGGATATTGAAGCCAATGACCGTTTTGGAGAGGTTTTAGCGGTCGGCGATTTTAACAACGATGGATTCGATGACCTAGCGGTTGGCTCGCCACATGAAGATCTGCCTGGGGAAGGCGATGACGCGGGTTTCGTGGCCGTTTTCTTCGGTTCTAATAATGGCCTTGTAAAAGACAATCAAGGGGACCCGAGACCTCTAAGACTCACGGAAGGGTTTGCCCCCTCCGGCGATCCAGAAGGCGACGATCGCTTCGGCGCCGCCTTGGCTGTCGGAAACTTTGACGGGGATGATTACGATGATCTCGCTGTCGGGATTCCGGGCGAGGATGACAATGGTAACGATTCTGGAAGTTTTATTATCTTTAGCGGGCGAAGCGTGGGTTTTGGGACTGGGCTGGGCCCCATTAATGAAGGCAGCGGCAGGAAAGGTGACGATCGATTCGCCACATCACTAACAGCAGGGGATTTTGACGGGAACGGTCAGGACGAACTCGTCATCGGGGTGCCAGGAAAAGATTTGGATGGTAACAACGACGCTGGTAAGGTTTTGATCGCCGGTTTTCTAGACGAAAGTTTTGACATCGATCCCGCCGCCATCGTTCAACTCGATGAATTGGATTTCAATTCTTTCCTAAACGGGGGGGATGATTTTGGATGGGCTTTGACCACAGGCGATTTCAACGCGGACGGTACGGACGACCTCGTGATCGGTGTACCAGGGCACGAGAGCGACAAGGGAAAGGTCTATTTGATTCCCGGGACATCGACCGGAATCGATGAGTCCTCGGCATTTCAAAGAGTCGAACCTTCATCCGCCGAGCGGTTTGGGCAGATCTTGGCGGCCGGAAACGCGAATCAGGATGGCTTCGAAGATTTAGCGGTCGGCCTCCCTGCGCAAGCAGGCAATGTGGCGCTGTATTACGGTAAGGCTGGCGGGATTACGAGCAATTTATGGGACCTACTCCTTAACCAGAATTACGAAGCGCTGGTGACCGATGGACCGGATTCCGACGATCGATTCGGGTTCTCTCTGGCCTTGCCACCGATGCCCTTGCGTGTCGAGTCGGAGTGATCGAACTCCTAAGCGCATTTACCGGAAAAGGGTTTCCGGGCTACTTTCTGAGAATCCTTGTGTCCCTGTCGATTCCTGGTCCCGCCACCATTTTGATTTTTCATGAATCCCTCCTTTTTTCTCGCAAAGTAGAAAAATAGACATCCCTCTTCGATTCGAACATGCTATTCTCCTGGTCTCACACCATCGTGGCGGAGGTATATCCATGCGAAAACAAGTTCTCTGGTTGATCTGCTTACTGGTGTCCCAAACTCAAGCACAGGTCCTCGATGTAAACAACGATGGATTAGTCGGTCCTCACGAGGCCATCTCGGTGGCCGAACAGTGGAAGGGACAGGCAACCCTCCCTAACGGCCACAACCACCTAGGACAGACTTGGCTTGGGAACCGTAACCCCTTGGTGATTCGGGGTCACTTCCCAGAGCGCCCCCCGTTCATTCCTGCGAAAGGAGAAACCAAAGGCATCGGTGGGTTTGAACCGATTCCTCAAGCCCCATTAATTCTGGATAACACAGGGACTGGTGGTCCGGACCTGCTTCTCGGGGGCGCCCGCGGCATCATTGGGATAGACCCAAGAGAAGAGGGGATCTTGACCCTTAACTCAAACCAAGTGGCTCTTTCTCTCAAGGGGAGCAAACCAAGGGCTTTTGTAGTTAATGTCTCGGACGCCAATTCGGGAAGGCTAAATTTTTCCGTCGAAGATAATGGCGATCTCTTTGTTCGAGGAATGATAGACAGTTCCAAGCAACTAACCGTTATGGACCATCCAGTTTTTCCGAAGACGCATTATTTGAAACTGACTTCTGTGACGAGCCCCCAGATGAAGAATGTCTATGATGGATCCGTGACTCTGGACGAAGAGGGGAAGGGCACAGTCTTTCTTCCTGATTACTTCGAAGCATTGAACACCCAATTTTGCTACCAACTCACACCAATCGGCTCTTCGGCCCCTGACTTGTTTATAGCCCAGGAGATAGAAGACAACACTTTCGAGATCGGGGGAGGACAACCAGGGATGAAGGTCTCATGGCAAGTGACAGGCATCCGACAGGATGCATACGCCAAAGCCAATCCGATTGAAGTCGAGCAGGAGAAACCAGAGGAGGACAAGGGGAAGTTTCTGCATCCTGAACTGTTCGGGGAGCCACGTGAAAAGAGTGTCATGATGGTATCTGAAGACTAAACCCAGGTATTCGGATCACGAATATATTTGGAGGTGTCAAATCATGTCGAAAAACATTGTGAAGGTTTTCCTTTTGCTTATTCCATTTTTGACGGTATCCGTTTTTGGCCAAGTCATCGACGTTAACGGTGATCAAACCGTGGGCGCTGAAGAAGCCATAGCCGTGGCGGAGCAATGGAAAGGCCCCGCAGGTCGCCCAAACGATCACAATCACCTGGGGCAGACCTGGAAGGGAAATCGAAATCCCCTGGTGATTCAGGGCAATTTTCCTGATCGACAACCCTTCATTCCTGTAAAGTCAAAAGGCATCGGCGGGTTTGAAACGATTCCGCAAGCACCACTCATCTTGGACAATACGTCAACGGACGGTTACGGTCTCATCGTTGAATCGGAGAATATCGGGGCTTCTATTTCTGGTGACCCAGCCCTCATTCTTGGAGGCGGTTTCGCAATCTTGACGACGGAGGAAACGGGAGGCTCTTTAAGGATTCAAGCCAATGACTTTGTTCAGATCCGTTTTGATATCGACGGAGAGAGTAACAGTGCATTCCAAATAGGCGGACCACAAGGGTTGGTGGCTAACTTTTCAGCGAATGGAGATTTATTTCTCATGGGCGAACTCCAAAAATCAGCGGGTCTGTCCAAAATCGACCATCCTCAAGACCCCGCCAACAAGTATCTGGTTCATTCCTCGGTTGAGAGTTCGGAGAGGAAGAATGTTTACGATGGGGTGGTTGTGTTGGATCAAAACGGTAAAGCAGTGGTTCTACTTCCAGATTATTTTGAAGCCTTCAATACGAGTTTTCGATATCAGCTCACTTGCATTGGCGGATTTGCTCCCATCTATGTGGCGGAAGAAATCAACAACAACCAATTCTGGATTGGTGGAGGACAACCAGGGATGAAGGTCTCATGGCAAGTGACAGGCATCCGACAGGATGCCTACGCCAAAGCCGATCCGATTGAAGTCGAGCAAGAGAAATCAGAAGAGGAGAAGGGGAAGTTTCTGCATCCTGAACTGTTCGGGGAGCCACCTGAAAAGAGTGTCATGATGGTATCTGAAGATTAAATCCAGGTATTCGGATCACGAATATATACGGAGGTTTCAAATCATGTCGAAAAACATTGTGAAGTTTTTCCTTTTGTTGATTCCAATTCTGATGGACGGGTGACACTGGATGAAACCGGAGAATCCTGGGTTCGACTTCCGGACTAATTCGAAATGGACGTTCGCTTATAACTCACCCCGAATACGTCATCGGCTCCGCATAGACATATCGCCCAGGAGATCCAAGGCAACATCTTCAGAATTGCGGGTGGAAATCGGGGTAGGGGCACACAGATTACCAGTGAGGGTTTCATCTCCGGGGGCAATCAGCAGAGGGATCGCGAACGCGGTAGGTCCATGCGAGGATTAAGGGAGCGGATTCAATTGCTTGAAGAGGACTTATGAATACCTGACCCGCTCCCCGAGACGATACCCCTGATTACGCAAGTTTGCTGAAAGAAGATTAACCTCAACGACCTCTCAATCCAATCAAGACTCTTGATTGACTTCGCGATCCTTAACAGGAAGACTCCTTGTCATGGTCAGCGCAGTCGGAGGGGTGAAGACCCGTCTTCGATGCCACGATCCGGTGCATATCGTCTGCAAGCAAGGAGAAAAGGAAATGGGAGATAGCGGAAAAAAGGATAAAGGGAAAAAGGAAACGCAGAAAAAAGCCAAACTCGATCCAAAAGAAAAACGCAAATTGAAAAAGGAAAAAAGGAACAAGTAACCTGGATCGCGACGGGTACCCTTTTAGGGATTTCCACTCGATGCCTCCTTGAGTCTAAGCAGAATTAGATTCAAGGAGGATTGAGCCCGACCATGATGCGGGATAAAAAAACTTTGGCCACGCGCTTTTCTAGCGACACCCGGCGCGCTTTTACCGCCCTTTACATTATATCCTGGAAATCAAACTTCTCGTGATCTGCTACTATCCCACCTTCTTCATCCAAAAGCTGCTCGAAAAATAATTCTCTCGCGAACCCAGCCCCTCGGGAGGTGGAAAGGCTTTTTTGAGTTCATCCAAGAACTTGAGATACGCATAACTTCCGCACCACAGAACTTCGAAATGCGAGTTGAATGCCAGGAAGGCCTGGAGAAGGTACTGTTCTGTCCAGTACCTCTGTTGTCCGATCACCCAATCTCTTGGATATTCCTTTGGGAGAAAAATGTCGTGGATGTGGACGATGACACCTTTCTCTAATCTCGGAAGAACCTCCAAATAAAGGAAGTTGACATCCCCTCCGGTGCGCACCACATGACTCGTGTCGATGAAAAGAATATCTCCCGATTTCAGTTGGGTGAATGGATCGAGTCCCACCTCTTCCACCTTCATTGAAACCAGTTTGGTCAATCCAGGGAATCCGTTTCGAAGGACGGGGTTGGGATAGGGTTCGATGGAGACCACCTGTGTGGACTGTCCTCCATCGGCGTTCAGCAAACTCGCGCGCGCGGAAACATAAGTGGAATTCCCCGATCCAACCTCCAATACAGTCTCCGGTTTGAAATGGCGAACCATCGAGTGAAGAACAGTGGCCGAGACCAATCCGAATGCTCCATTATTAATGAAGTAATCATGAGGGTTCCCAGTCTTGTTGAGAGAAAAATCAAACTCATTTTGGTATTGAGGAAAAATCTCGTTCAGGAACCGGAGATGGTTTTCATCATTGAGATCGATCCCAGGGAGATCGCTTGCTTTTTCCCAAAGATCAGTCGCCCCTTCCAGGTAGCGCGCATCCGGAACCGGCCCGTAATAATGATGGTGGGTGAGGTTGATCCCGAATTTTTGAGTCAGTTTCTGCGTCTTATGTGAAAAAAGCGCCTGAACAATGGCGCGCTTGATGGTTGACATCAATCGGTCCCTCCCACCCCATTTCGCGAGAATAACCGAAATCCTATTGTTTCGGCAATTGAATCTGGATCTTCTTATTTGTCCTCTGGCCACCCTCCCCCATACAGCCCCCGCATTTCTTCTTACGGTACGTCCGGAAAAGATAGACACAGGCTCCGATGGCGGCAGCGGTGACAAGAAGGTAATCGAGTAGGGGTGGCATGATCATTCGTACCCCAGCATTCTTCCGCCTTGGTAGATGATGAAGGAGGAGACCCAGGCCAGAAGGGTCATGTACCCAAACATGAACAGGGGCCAGCGCCAAGAAAGGGTCTCTCTGCGAACAATGGCTAGGGTCGACATGCATTGACAAGCAAAGGCATAAAAAATCAAGAGCGACCATCCCACCAATGGCGTGTAAAGCGGACGATTCGTTCCGGGTTTCCTTTCCGCATGGAGAGCGTCCTTCAGAGAAATGGAAGACTCATCCACCTCCCCAGCGATGCCATAGATGACTCCGAGCGTGCTGACAAAAAC
>JAJDBZ010000487.1 GCA_029261095.1 Candidatus Omnitrophota bacterium
CTCGACCCGGTCGCGGTGGAGAAACACTACCAACACATCAAGAAGGAGAAAGAGGCAACCCGGCTCCCTCTCCTTCTCGATCTGCGAAACCCCTCTCCCTCAATCGGTTGGGGTAGTAGGGAGCGAGATTCCTTCATCGACCGCGGCCCAGTCGATCTAATCCTCGCCCTCGCATTGGTCCACCATCTGGCGATCTCCAACAATGTCCCCCTCGAATCGATCGCCGCTTTCCTCAGCCAGCTTTCAACCTGGTTGATTATCGAGTTCGTCCCGAAATCGGACAGCCAAGTTCAACGATTACTCGCGACTCGGGAGGACATTTTTCCGGGTTATACACAGGAAGGATTTGAGGCAGCGTTCAATGACAGGTTCGAAATCCTAAAAAGAGAAACGATTCGGGACTCGGAAAGAGTTCTGTATCTCCTGCGAAATCAATGTCCACGATGATAGGGAACTGAGATCATTTCTGCCCGGTCTTCTCCTTCAACACCTCCCGATACCCCTCCATATCCTCCAACCGGAGCAGGATGAGGTAAGTCATCCCAAACGCATTCCGCGGAGGAGTCAGCGATCGCTTGTTCGGCGACGTTCCTCTGGATTTAAACAGGAGGATGTGCGTTCCCGGTTCGAGGTCGTGGAGATCGAAGGAGGTCCAGATCGCGTCGTGGCCGGAGGCGCAATAATCGATCGCGGCGCCGAGGCTTTGGCCGTCGAGGTAGGCTTCGTAGACACCGCCATAGACCGAGTACCAGAGGAGCGAGTTGATTTGGTAACGGCCCGCTGCCTCGGTCTCGAAAGTGAATTCGATCGTGGCGTTATCGATTTCGCCAGGGATGAAATTAACTGTCGGCGGTTCCCGATGGACAAGCGCGCCGGAGGTCCCTTGGATTTCGAGGTCGGAGGCCAATAGGACTTCGTATGGAGCGACACGATCCTTGGGTGCGGGAAGGATGGAGTCGGCTGCCACCGGGGGGTCCTGGTACCAAAATGCAACCGAACTCACCCAATCCGGTCTTTCGTTGAACTGGCCGAGGTGTTCGGCGTCGTCGGTGAAGACACTCCCCCGATGTTCGATGGAGACTTTGAGGGATTCCTTAAAGGGAACAGGGTCTTCGATATGCCAACGGTAAGCGGTGTTGCGGTCGCCGGGATAATAACCCTCCCAGAGCGAGACCCCGTAGTAAGGGGTCGAAAACTTTCGGAAGCCCCAAGCGTCACCGAAATAATCCTCTGTTCCGGTTCCGCGCAGGGAAGGAGTCTCTTCGCCGTCGATATAAAAACGGTCGTCCCCTTCGCCGTACCAACCGATCTCGACTTGGTGCGCGGAATAGACCGTACCGACATAGTGACCGGTCCCTGTCGTCTCAAGGATGAGATAGTCGCCGGGCTGCGCGGGGAACTCTTGACGGTACTTCGCGTGGAAGTATGGCATCTCCTCGGAAAGGGATTCATGACTTTCCCAATCGACATAGAAATAAAAACTATCGGTTCGATACTCTTCGGATTCATTGGTGACAGTGATTCTCGCGCTCTCGCGGAAAGGCATCTTCCAATAACAACTCCGCGCACGACCATGCGAGGAGACCGCCACAGGTTCCGAAACAAAATCGGCATGAGCGCCATGACCCACACCGAAAAAGTCTCCGAGGGGCGCCTCGACACTCGGCTCCTCCGCACCGTCCCAATACATCCGCAAGACCAGGTTGCGCGCATTGAACGGATCGTAAGAGCCGACTGTGGTCCAGATGTGGTTGATAATTCCGGGACCTTCGACATCGGCCAGTACGATGGTTTCCCCCGCATCGATTGCCCTTCCATCGCCGTTCCGATGAAGATCCTCATGCGAACTACTGGACCGTTGGGCTCGATAGTTTTGAGGGTGAATGAGTTCCGTCAAACCAGCATGAGATAGGCTGGCATACTGGATGACGAACAGGGATCCAATGAGCGCCGCAACCCCGAAAACCCGGTTTGAAGATCGATTGTTCATTTCCCATTTCCCTCCACCTGAAACGTCAATGTCGCCCAAAAACTCTCCCATTCCACTTCTCCATCGCTCGGGATCATATGAACCGATTTGATCATCCACGGGCCCGGTATATTCAACCGGAACACAGCCCGGCCCTCGCCGTTCGAACGATGAGAACGTTTGTCTTCGGGTGAGGTCTGGGAAAAAGCCGAGACCAGAGCTCCGACCAAGGGTTTACCTTCGAACAACAACTCGACCGAAATTTCATCTCCCACTCTCAGAGGAAAGGATTCCAATTCTGGAACCAGTTCAATCCGGAATCCCAACGAGTTTGGAGAGACCGCGATTTCTCCGGAGCCTACCTGAATGAAGGATTTGGCGGACCTGGAGAACTTCTCCAACCCTGGGCGGTGAGTGGTCCCTTCATGTTGGCGCAGTAATCGGATCGAATCCAGGCCCTCTTCGAGGAGATACCTTTCGAACGTGGCTGGTTCGATTTCGATCTTATAAGGGTGACTTTGATAACCGAGGACATGCACCCCTTCCGAATTGGGCCGCACCATGCCAGCTGGATCGCTTCCCTCGATCCCTGGGATCGGAGATTCTCCAGCTGGTCCCGAAATAACAAAGCGATCCAATAGACCTTCCGTGCGCGGAAAGGGTTTGCCGACCCATCCCTGCCCCACATTCAATCGGACGAACAGGGGGTCTCCAGGGTTGGGCGCATAGTCGGATGGTTCAACCCAGAACTCGTGTCCACATGCCAGTTTGGATAAAAGGCACGCGCAAACCATCAGTTTCCAAACCAAGCGGTGAGGGATCAATCTCTCTTGGGCGGCGCGCTCACCGATCCGGGCAAGGGCGTCCTCAGATAAGGAAACGCCTCGTCGAAGAAACTCGCATCTACGATCGCTCCATCGGTGAAAGGCAGCTGTCCGCTCGGTGCGTCGTCCGGATTCAATACAGCCCCCATCATTACCCGAAGTTCGATGTCGACGACATCGTCGCCAGGCCGTCTGCCGTTGGGGAATCCCGCTAAATCCCCGGTGATCGCTCCCAGCCGCTCTTGACTATCAGCGGAGATCGGTGGAATCGCGGTATTGAGCCGAAGCATCTCCGACGGGATAAGGGTGGCGATGTTCTGTGGTGCGTTGAGGTTGACTAACCCCGTCAAGAAAGTGGAAAAAATGTCCAACCTCGGAGAAAAGGTGGGCGCTTCCACATCAAAAAGAAAGGCCAAGTGTTGGGGGAGAACCGGGAAATCGAAATACTTTTCGAAGGGGCTATCGTCAGAGGGATGGCCGCAATTGAATGCGTCCTTATCCGACAAACCGATAATGAGTTCGTTCACCAAGGGGTTTCCTAACCTCGAGACCTGGACCATCGGACCCTCACCGTTTGGTTTCATTCCCCCAGGCCCGGGTGCCTCCTCTCTCTGGAAATTTCCCGCGACAACAAGAAGATCTTTTCCATTGACCACTCCATCGCCATTGACATCTCCCGGAATGCCACCACCGCCCGAGCCTGGAACGCGGGCAGTTGTCCATCCGCCAATGACCGGCTCGGCATCTCCTTGTCCTGGATCCTTCACGATAGAAGATATCGGAACCTCGATGGCGATGGTGGTGACATTCTTGTCCGCGAGATCGTCGGTTCCTCCATCCGGAGGTCCCGTCGGAACAAGATTGACCAAGTCGAAGATCTCGCCAAGGCTGACCACGAAAGGATCTTTCCTTTGGCCAACAAACATCCTTCCGGTCTCGGTCGCATTTGGGAGGTTGATATCGTAAATGAAACTATCGGCATAAGTCGGATAATCGGGTATCGATTTCTCGCCAATGTAGTCGACTGGTTTGGTAAATGTACTTGATGAGGTGAGTGTCTCGGTAACCACCAATACATTGGGACTCGCAACTCTTGTATCTCCCAGAATGATATCGACCTCATAGGTTTCAATCACGTTGAGGTTAAGATCATCTCCGGGAGAAATCGGACCGGTGTTGATGATCGGAATCTCGATGGTTTGTCCACCGATCGGGAGGGCGAATTCACGGATTTCGTTTCGGAACCGAAAACGAAAAGAGATATCCTCGACAGCGTCACCATTGTTATCGATATGAATATAATAGTGAGCGTCCGGATCCATCGTAAAGTAATTCGGGCCTCCATAAGGATCCTGAAGAGGCTGATAATTGGCGATGAGGGTGACAAAACCCCCGCGGTCGGGCTCGTAAGACCGAAACATATAGAAATCGGTTGCATCGACTTTTGGGGT
>JAJDBZ010000488.1 GCA_029261095.1 Candidatus Omnitrophota bacterium
TCATGATGGCGAGTTCTACGCTTTCGACAGCCCCATCGCGGTTCTCAAATTCCCGGGCATCCCCTTCATCGACCGACTCCGTTTCGGGTTTGTCGGCGCCTACCTCCGTTTCAGCAAGAACTGGAAGTCGTTCGAGAAATATACAGCGCATGAGTGGCTCCGGAAATATATGGGCAAGCGAGCTTACGAAACCCTGTGGGAGCCGATGCTCAAAGGAAAGTTCGGCGAGGAGTATTATCGCGAGGTGAACATGGCCTGGTTCTGGGCGCGGATTCATGTCCGCACCCCACATCTCGGAACTTTCGAGGGCGGTTTCCAAGCCTTTTGCGATGAACTGGCCGGTGCGGTTCGCAAGCGCGGTGTCGATATTCGGTTCACCACCCCGGTGGAAAGGATTGAATCGTCTGAAGAGGGTGGATTGGATGTTCGAGCCGGAGGAGAGAACGAGAGGTTTGATCAGGTGCTCTCGACTTCCTCGCCTGAGATCCTGGCGAAAATGGCTTCGACTCTTCCTGGAGGATACCTCGATGGAGTCCGCAATCTGAAATCGCTGGGTGCGGTTGTCCTGACCCTCGCCATGGACCGACCCTTGGGACCGAGCATCTATTGGTACAACCTCCCGAAGAACGCCGGGTTCCCTTTTCTCTGCCTGGTCGAGCACACCCAGTTTGTCGACAGGAAACATTTTGGAGGCAACCACATTGTCTACTGCGGCGATTATTTGCCACCGGATCACCGCTATTTTTCGATGACCCAGGAGGAGATCCTGGATGAGTACCTCCCCGGCCTTCAAAAGATTAACCTCGAGGTCTCGAAAGACTGGATCAAAGACTCCTGGCTCTTCCGCGCCCCCTACGCGCAACCCGTCCCTTTGACCCATCACTCGGAAAACATCCCCTCGATCGAGACTCCCCTCCCGGGCCTCTACTGGGCCAGCATGAGCCAGGTCTACCCCTGGGACCGCGGAACCAACTTCGCGGTGGAGATCGGACGGCGGGCGGCGGGAGTGATGATGAATCGCTGACCTCACCTTCAGACTGCGTTGCTCATTGGGAGTCTCTGGCCTCAATCTGTCATTCCGACCGGAGGGAGGAATCTGATCGGTACGTCATGATTTCTCGATCTTATTCTGTTGGACTACGTCAGAGTCCGTTTCAACGGACGCCTCTTTGCGTAGCCACGGAATTGATTCCGTGGCGGGCTGGATCGGCTGGCAAAGTGTCCATGAGATCGACAATCATTTTGCGTTGATCGAGGCCCGCCACGCTCTGAAGAGACGAGTCTACACAATGCGAAGTCTGTTGAAACAGACTGTAATCGATTCGAGTGTGTTGAGTTCGATGGAGTTTGTTTCTCCTATCAGATTTCTCGCTTCGCTCGAAATGACACGGGGGAATTTTCGGCAGAAATCGGATGCTACCCCGGCAAAATCCACACTCGCCCATCCCGATGCACCGCATTCAGTGGAACCCCATAGGTTTTCGTCAGGTTCTCCTCGTTCAGCGTCTCTTCCTTCGGTCCTTGGGCGATGACACTCCCTTCGCGGATCATCAGGACATGGGTGATGCCGGGGACGATTTCCTCGGGGTGGTGAGTAATCAGGATCTGCGGGATGTCTGGGTGTTCTCGGCAGCCGTTGTCGATGGTGGCGAGGAGGCGTTCGCGGTTCACGAAATCGAGACCGGCACAGGGTTCGTCGAGGATGATGAGTTCGCTTTGCGCGGTGTAGCATCTTGCGATCAGGCAAGTCTGACGTTCGCCGCTCGACATTGTTTTGAAAATCTGATCCGCCAGGTGTTCCCCTCCCAGTTTCGCGAGAAGTTCCCGCCCCTGCTCGGCGCGCCTCCGGTCGAAACGTCGGTACGGGCCCAGCATGGCGTCGAGGCCGGAAAGCACAATCTCCAGACCGGTGGTCGTGTCCCGCCATCGCACCAGATGATCGCTCAGGGTGGAACTGACCAGGCCGATCTTCTTTCGGGTTTCCTGAAGCGACAACTCTCTCTGCCACCCATCGACCAGATAGACCCGGCCCAGACTAGAGGGTTCGTACCCGGTGGCGATCATCATCATCGTGGTCTTTCCCGAACCGTTGCGGCCCAGGATCGCCCAATGCTCTCCCTCACGAACCGTCCAATCGATTCCGCTCAGGATCTTCTTTTCGCCCCGACGGTAGTGAAGGTTTTCGAGAATAAGTTTGGCGTCGTTCATGCGATTGACCGTTGAACAATATCCGTTTCAACCATCATACCGGTACCCGACTCCGTGAACAGTTCGAATAATCTTTGGGTCTTTGGGATCGACTTCGATGCGTTTGCGAAGTTGAGAGATGTGCTGATCGAGGGCGCGGCTGTTCGGGAAATAATCCATCCCCCAGCATCTGTCGAGCAAGGCGTCTCGATCAACCGCTTTCCCCTTCTTGGCGTGCAGCAATTGGAGAATCTTGATGTCCCGAAGACTCAAGTCGATCGCTTCCTCCTCACGGTAAACTCGTAGCTCTTTGGGATGGACCTGCAAATTCCCCATAGTGAATGAGTCATTCGAGGAATCATCTTTTCGGGATGCGAAATACCTTCGTGTCACCGCGCGAATCCGGGCCACCACTTCGCGTACGCCAAAAGGCTTCATGATGAAATCGTCCGCGCCGAGTTCGAGGCCGAGCACCTTGTCGACTTCTTCTGATTTGGCGCTGATGAAGACGATGGGGACATCGGACCGGGTCTTCCGGATCTCGCGGCAGACATCGTAACCGTTCATCCCCGGCATCATGATATCGAGACAGACAAAATCGGGGCTCTCCTTTTCAAACAAAGAGAGCGCGCTGGAACCGTCTACCGCTTCAACAGTCGCATACCCCTCGCCCTGAAGGATTTCGATCAGACCCTCGCGGATGTGGCGATCATCTTCGGCAACGAGGATTTTCATGATCCCTGTGTCTCCTGAATCGATTGGACTTGGAAGGTGAGCCGAAAACGCGCCCCTTTGTCGGTGGACATCAGTTCCAATTCCCCTCCATGCATCCGCGCCAAGTCCCGTGAGATCGATAGCCCGATCCCCGTTCCAGTGACCCCATCGGTGAGAGCGTTGCTCACCCGATAAAAGGGTCGGAAGATCTTTTCTCGGTCGCCTTTGGGGATACCCGGTCCGCTATCTGTGATTTCCACAGTCAGGTTGGCTCCGTTCTGAAAAGTTCTGATGGAAACACTCGAACCGACGGGACAATATTTTTCGACATTGCTCAGCAGATTTCCCACAATCTGCCCGACAGCGTCGCTATCAAACAAGACCTCGTCCGATGCGTTGAGATCGAGATCGACTTCAATGCCTTTGGCGGAGAGCGAAGGGCGATACTGATCGAGAGTCGCTTTGATAGTCTCATCCAAACTTCCCTTGGTGAA
>JAJDBZ010000489.1 GCA_029261095.1 Candidatus Omnitrophota bacterium
CTCCGACGGAGAGAGTGGTCCAGCGATGGATAGACCTGTCGCCAAGGCCGACAGACAGAAGTAAGTGCTCATTTGTGATACTAAATTCATCTCGATTTCACCTTTTGGCTGTGATTTGGATCTATTGAAGGGTTTCGATAAACGAAAGAAGATCGGACATATCCTGGGCGGAAAGCCCCACCTCCAGGTTGGTGGGCATGATCGACATTTTTGTGTCCTCGAGATAGTCGATATTCTTCCGAAGAATGGTGTCCTCTTGCCCACCACCTCGGCGTAGGATCACACTGTTGGGTCCGGAAAAGGCGAGGACACCTGTGTAGATGTCCCCATCGAATGTCTCCAGAATGTAATTGGTAAAACCTGGATCCACTTCACGGTTCGGGTAGAGGATGCTGGTCAAGAGTGTCTCGCGAGTATTCGATTTCAATCCGGACCAATCGGGTCCGAGCTGCGTCCCTTCCCCTTCGGCGATATGACATTGGGCACATCGTTCGACATAAATTTTCTTTCCATTCACCCGGTCACCATCGAGGCTGACTGCTTCAATGTACTGTTGATAGAGTTCGGGGTCTTCTTCGGAGGGTAAAGCTGCGAAAAGAGTTTTCGCTTTCTCGGCGACAGTCTCGTCCGGGTACCCGAGCAGAAGGGCTTGTTTCTGCGAATCGAGGATGTTTGCGGGAATCGCTTCTGAACCAATCGCCGCGAGGAGCTCAAGCGCTCGGTCAGTTCGCGACAATAGAATCTTTAGGGCACGGACTTTGGCTTGCGGTCCGAGCTGGCTCCATTTATCGACGATTGAAGTTCCGACCATCGGGTCATTGAAGGTGGAGAGGGTATCCAATGCCGCGACTTGGAGTGCATCATGACTTTGGCTGGACAGGAGTTCCGAAAGAGATGCGGAGACTCGACTGAATGAACCGAGGCGAAGGATTTTCGCTGCCTGCACTTGGTCTTTGCCGTCTCCATCCGTCTCCTTGAGTTGTTCAATCTGTCGATCGATCAATTCAGTTAGTTCGGGAGAATCCGGAGGGAGGACTTTCGATGCTATTCCCACCGCCGCGCTGCGGATCTTGTCAGAAGGATGAGCGAGCAATTCGGCTAGGGGATCGGAGAGTTTCGATCCGCCCTCGACGACGGATCCGGATAAGTTCAGTCCTTCTGAAAGGCCCTCCAAGGCAAGGATCTGGATGGGTTCCGATGTGGATTCGCTGCTCAGGGCGGATAGAAGACGTCGGATATCACCGGTTTTTCCCTTGGTTCCCACCAATTTGGACAACTGACCGATTAAGGCTTCCACCCCTTTGGTCTTCTCATCCACCTCGGGAATAAGCACCTCCAGAAAGGGCGCGGCCTCTGCGCCTACAGAACTCAGGATTGCACTGCGAACCCACGGATCGGATGCATCCCTACGGGCTATAATTGCAAGGGCATCGACTTTTTCAGGCAGGTCGACCTCCCCCAAAGAAAGGGCGGTCTGAAATCGAACCCTGGGATCATCATCCTGGGCCATCTCCAGCATTCTTTGTTGGAGCACATGGGTGTCACTTTCAGCGCAGAGAGATGGAAGGAATAAGAGGCAGGCCCCTCCAACCATTCCAAGTAATTGGATCAAACGAATCTTCATGTGTTGCTCATTTCAAGGGTTTGATTTTCATGTTTCGGAACCAGACGTCATCGCCATGGTCTTGAATTACGATATGGCCTGCGGGAATCGTCCCGAAATTCGGCCATTTTTTAAACTTGCTTCCGGAAATCTTATCCTTCCATTCCTGACTTTCGATTTCCATGGTGACCACCAGGTCCCCGTTCAGGTAGTGTTCGATCGTGTTGTCTTTCAAGACAATTTTTCCGGTGTTGAACTCACCGACCGGCTTCAATCGTTTATTCTCAGCGGGGAACAACGCATAAATGGATGCCGCGGAGGTCAGAGGGCTCTTCCCATCCTTATGACGGTCATCGTCGAGAACCTGATACTCCGGACCGGTGTGATAGGATCTCTCTTCGGATTCGGAAACGCGATACATGATTCCGCTGTTGGCTCCAGGGGCGACTTTCCACTCAAAACTAAAATCGAAGTTTCGATAGGGTTCAAGGGTGGTGATGTCGCCTCCACCTCCATCCGCAATTTTGTGAAGTGCTCCGTCGGACACATCCCATCCTTCCGAGGGGAAAGCCTCTTGCCGATACCCGCGCCAGCCTTGTGTCGTGGCCCCATCGAAAAGCGAGATCCATCCATTCGCAATCTCAGCGACTGTTAAGCCATTCGGTTGGTTTTCCTGGAGGGTCAGCAACCTGTCATAGGGATTAGAATCGATGACCACATCTTTAAAGTGAATCTCCTGGGGTGTCGAACTCGAGGCGAGTTGAAGTCCGATCGGGCCCTCCATCAAACGGTCCGTTTCAGATTCCACCCACTCCGCGACTTTTACCCCGTTGACCGCCAGTCGGACGCGGTTTGAAAGAGCGAGAACCTCCACATCGGTCCATTCCCCAGGTGTTGCTACTTTCAACGCCTCGGAACAATCAACCTGGAGGTCTTTTCTCCCGAAAAGATCGTAGAACCCCCAATTCCCATGGAACATCACGAGAGGGCCCGCGTATGTATAGGGATCTCCGTGATCCGGGACGATCTTGCCCCGGAAGGCAAGGCCCGAATGAGTGTCTCCCGAGACAACTTTGACCGATGCGGTGAATCTAAAATCCAGGAAGGTTTCCTCTGTAACCAAGAAAGTGCTGATCGCAACCTCGTCGGTGCTCATTCCGATCAGGACTTCATCGGTACTCGACCAGTGATCTCGGTCCGCCACCCAGCTGTCGAGGTCGGGTCCATTCGAAAGAAATATCACCTCGCCGTGAGACCAGGGAGAAAACAAAATGCAGACGATAAATGAAATGAACAGATTGCGAGAGGGATTCAATGCTGGATTCATTTTGAGTCTTCCTTACTAGAAATGAAGTCTGAAGATGGATGTGGAAACATTAATCGAAATCAATTGACTCTGAGAAGAGGGCATTCAGGATTACCGAATTTCGACCCCTCTTGAAAGATAGGACGCCGAACCGAGATTCCTAATGCTTTCCATGGGGGACGGTGCAAAAAAGAGCACCCACGGGAGAAATCATCATTGATTTCTCCCGTGATTGGACTATCGTATGAGGTATGGAAAAAAAGACATCCCAGACCGTACTCCCGTTGTTCCCTTTACCGTTGGTTCTCTTCCCTCAAATGAAACTTCCATTACATATATTTGAAATGCGATATCGGGAGATGATCGGCAATTGTATCGCAACTCGGTCGCCCTTCGGTATCGTGATGAGCCAGGAGAACGAGGTTGAAGAAGTGGGCTGCAGCGCCCAGGTGACAGAGATTCTCAAGCGCCTGCCCAATGGTGAATTCGACATCATGACTGTGGGAATGAAGCGGTTTCGTATCGTCGAGGTGTCCCAAGAGAAATCGTATCTCGAGGGAATGGTGGAATTTTTCCAAGACGATCCAACACCGATGACGGAATTCCATTCGACAGAAAAGTCGGATTTGTTGGAAGAGGTCCTTTCTCTTTGCTATCGACTGCTCAAATCAGACGCAAAGGTCGAGAAGATTCGGTCGTTCGCTCAAAGTCACTCGGGAGAACCCTCTTTTTTACTCGCCAATCACCTCGGATTTGAACTTGAGTTCCAGCAGCAGATGATCCAGATGACTGACGAAACTGAGCGCCTTTCGATGATGATCGATACACTTTCGAACATCGTCGGACCAGAATCGGCCTTAGTCGCAAAAGGTTTTCTTGAAGGACAGACGTGGTTCAATGTGAACTAATCCTGTGCGCGCCCCCCGTGAGCATTTTTGAGTCCCATATCCCTGATATTCCTTAAAGAAGAGGTGGGGGAGGCGGAACCTCCTACACCCCGTAAACCCTCCGTCCGATAACTCTAGGGATGAATCGTCAATCGCTGAAAATGTTTTTCCAGAGTATTCCCGGAGCCCAATGGACTGTTCGGAGACTCAGGAAGCTCGCCCGCCCAGGCCGATTCCTCGTATGGCACACAGCTCACGAGCCATTCCGGTCTAATTTCATCGAACAAGCTAGATTGAAGTTGGGTCCTCCTTTCCTGGAAATCGCAAGCGGCACACGTCGACTGGGCCCCGAATTCGTCAACCTGGACCTGAACTCGAACCGCCAGGTGAACGTGAGGGGAGATGCATGCATGCTTCCCTTCGGATCTCGTAGTTTCGGATTGGTCTGGTTTGAGGCGGCGCTTGAACACCTTCCGGACCCCGTGCGAGCAGTCTCGGAGATTGGTAGAGTTTTGAAACCTGGGGGGTGGGTCTATGTCGAGATTCCTTTCATGCAAGGTTACCACGCAGACCCAGGAGACTTTCAGAGGTTTACGATTGAAGGACTGGAACATCTCTTTGCCGATTTTGATATCGAGTGGATTCGGTCTTGCTCCGGTCCGGCATCGGCCTTCTGCTATAGTGGGGTTTCATTCTGTGCGACCCTCTTCTCGTTCCGTTCGAGGTGGTTATACAAGATTCTTTTCCACTATGTCTTCTGCTATCTCTTTTTCCCTCTCAAGTTCCTCGACCGATTTCTGATCGACCACCCCGAAGCCCACAGGACCGCATTCGGTTATGCCCTTTGCGCGAGAGCAAAGACTTACGCCAAGAATTGAGTTATTCTTCGGATTCCAGAATGAAACGGGAGGTACAGACACAGTGACCGATGCGCCAACCAGGAATGTTCTCACTCTTGTGGGTCCGGATAAGCCGGGAATCATTGAGGTCATTTCGGGTACGCTGAGTGGCCAAGGATTCAATATCGAGGACTCCCGTATGTCTATTTTAGGAGGGGAGTTTGCGATGATCCTGCTAGTCAGCGGTCCCTCATCGGCTGCCCACCTCATTCCGGAAATGGAAGAAGCGAGTGGGATGACCATTCAATGCCGCGATACACGGCCAAAACCGGAGACCCCTCCGGGCGTCCCCTACTTGGTGTACGGTTACTCGATGGACCACCCGGGAATCGTGCACGCTCTCGCGAGAGAGTTGGCATTGCTAGGAGCAAATATCGAAGAAATGGATACATCCCTCCAACCCGCACCCGTGACAGGCACCCCCCTTTTTGATGTCCGGATGAGGGTATCGCTCCCACCCTCGGTTCAGGTCAATGTAGTCAAGAATCGCCTGGAAGAAATCGGGGATGCACAAAATATCGATGTCAGTGTAGAACCCTTTAGCCATTGATTCGAAAAGACTTAACCTCTTGACAAAACGCTTTGGATTCCTGTTAATCCCCCCTTGCTCACGCCGAAATGATGGAACGGCGTTACCCTTTCGGATTCGATTCGTAAATTGAAACGATTTATGGGTCTCCGAATTTGATCGGAGCTGAAAAAACGTGCAGGATGGTTACTGATCCAAATGGTTTTTCAGCATTGAGAGTGCCTTAGAAACTCCTGAAACGATGATCTTATTGAAATCGGTTCCTTTCCGTTGAGGAATGGAGGTTGATTTCTGTTGTGCATGACCACCGGGAATTTCCCGGTAAAAAAATAGAATGTGTCCCATTCAATATGAGGAGGATGCAGAGTAGCGATGATTGAAGTCCAGAATTTGACCAAGAACTATGGTCCAGTTGCGGCAATCAAGAATGTAACCTTTGAAGTCGGAAAGGGTGAAATTCTTGGATTTCTTGGACCCAACGGCGCGGGAAAAACCACCACGATGAGAATTCTCACCGGGTATTTTCCTGCCACATCCGGAAACGCCAGGGTTGCCGGTTTCGATGTTTTCAGCCAGATCAATGAGGTGAGAAAAAGGATTGGGTATCTTCCCGAGAATGTCCCGCTTTATACGGACATGTCAGTGAAGGGTTACCTCAGCCTCGCGGCCCAGATGAAGGGATTGGGAGGTACCGCCAAAAGTTCCGCGGTGGACAGGGTCATCGAAGAGGTCGGCCTCACCCACATGAAGAAGCGGCTCATCAAAAAACTATCCAAGGGATACCGTCAGCGAGTCGGTCTTGCCCAGTCTCTGGTCAACAACCCGGAGGTTCTCATTCTTGATGAACCGACCGTCGGCCTCGATCCTAAGCAAATTACCGACATTCGATCCCTCATCAAGCACCTCGCTGGGGATCGCACCGTCATTCTTTCCACTCATATCCTCCCCGAAGTCAGCATGACCTGCGACAAGGTTACCATTATTAACCAAGGGCAGGTCGTGGTTTCAGACACGCTGAGTAACCTGACCAAACGCAGCTCCGACTTCTCCGAGATATCGGTAATTGTTCGCGATCAGGGGAAAGATACTGCCTCGATCATCCAGAGTGTTAACGGTGTTTCGGAGGTGAATCCCTCTCGCACGGGAATCAAAGATGGCACGACTAAACTCGATGTTTCTTTACCCGAGGACGAGGATATCCGAGGAGCAGTTGCCAAGGCCATTACCTCGGCGGATATCGAATTGCTCGAATTATCTTCCCGACAGGTCACCTTGGAAGAAATCTTTATTCGCCATATCACGAATGAAGAATCGGGATTGCACCATGCCGATCCAGATGAACAGGAAGATGGTTTATCTGAGACACAAAAGGAGGAAGAATCGGAATGACAGCCTTCTTCGCTATGTTCAAGAGAGAACTCGCGCACTATTTTACCAGTCCCATCGCGTATGTGGTTCTCATCATTTTCTCCATCCTGTCCGGATGGTTCTATGTCCAGGGGTTTTTGCTTCCCTATTCATTGTACTGTCAGCAGTACGACATGATGCAGCTTCAACAACAGAATCCTATGATGGGACAGATGCCTGCGCCCAATTTTACAGAACTCATCGTTCCCAGCCTTTTCGGCACCTTATCGATCATTCTTATTTTTCTTGTGCCCCTGCTAACGATGCGGTCGATCGCCGAAGAAAAGAAAGAGGGTACGATCGAACTTCTCTATACCTACCCGATCAGCGATCTCCAAGTCATCCTTGCCAAGTATGCCGCTGCACTGGTGATTTTCTCGATCACCGTCCTGCTATGCGCGTTTTATCTGGCTCTCCCCGAGTTCATTAAAGAGGGGGGCGGAATCGTTGAATGGAAACCAGCGCTTTCCGCTCTACTAGGATTTTTTCTTTTGGGAGCGGCCAGCATCTCGCTCGGTTTTATTTTTTCTGCGGTGACAGAGAATCAGATCGTTTCAGCCGCATTGACCTTCGCACTCCTGCTGTTCTTGTGGGTTGTCGGTTGGGCTTCCCAAAGCGACCAGGTCGAAGGTTTGGCCAAAACCCTGGCGGAATCGGTTTCATTGACCAACCGAAGCGATGGTTTGTTCAAAGGGCTGATTCACCTTTCGGATCTGGTCTTCTTCTTCTGTGTCACCGTGGGGGCACTATTCATTACGATGCGTAGTCTCGAATCGCACAGGTGGAGGGGGTAATCAGAATGAAACAAATGTTCCTTATTGTCGGAGTCTTATTGGTGGTGATCGGCGGCCTGTTTGAGGCTGTCGCTGAAACCCAGAGTTTGTGGCCGACCGGAATTGTGATCGCTGGAATTCTATCGCTTGCCATTTTTGTGATTACCAACTGGCAACAGGTGGCGCGACGATCGACATTCTATGGAATCAATTCGATCCTGATGAGTGTTGCTTTCGTTGCGATCCTCAGCGTGATCTACCTGATCGCACAGAATCGTGACGAAACATGGGATTTCACTCCAACCGGAAAGTACACACTCGATCCACAGACCGCAAAAATTCTGGAGAACCTCGAACAACCGGTCAATGTCTTGCTCTTCTTTTCGAAGATCGCCAGAAGCGGGCCTGAATTTGTAACAGTGACCGATCTTCTAGACGAGTACAAACGAAACTCCGAGAAGTTGAGTTATGAGATTATCGACCCTGAGAAAGATTATGATCGAGCTATTCAGTATGCCTCAGACCTGAATTCTTTTGGGCAGGTCACGATTATCGCGGAAATGGAAATGGATGGAAAAACATTTCGCGAGAAAGCGGACGGCACGACCCAGGAAGGCATCAGCAACGCCATCATGAAGGTGACCCATCGCGAGCCGGTGGTCGCTTACTTCCTCGTTGGAAACTACGAGAAAGAGCTCACGGGGGACACCGCGACTGGATTGGCGCTCCTCAAGAAATTTCTCGAGGATGAGAACATCGAAACGAATGAACTCCGTATCGGCGCGGCGGCGGAAATTCCAGAGGACGCCGACATCATTGCAGTTGTCGGTCCAGAGGAAGATCTATCGGACGAGGAACTGGGTGCTCTGAAAGGGTTTGTCCTTAAAGGGGGCGGCCTCTTCCTGGCCATCGATCCAGGCGAGTTCCCTCAAACCACGCTGAGAATGCGTGAACTGGGATTCGAGTTACCGAACAACACGGTCATCGAAATGGCGGTCACCTATCGGAGCCTGGATGAGATGGTTCGTGGCATCGCTACAGCGAGCCCCTCGGATAATGTGGAGATTTCGAGTTTTGATGAGAACCATGAAATTACAAAGCAGTTGCAGAATTCTTCAGTCACCTTCAATGCCGCCCGGCCGATCGGGACACTCCCTGTCCCTCCCGAGGGGGTTCAGGTAGTTGAGATAGCAAAGACGGCGGAGGGGAATCTTTCTGGAAACGATATCCCGCGCTCCTGGTCGACATCCAATCCGGATATTCTGAAACAAAAGGGAGTCAATGCTCAGAGTTTATTCGATAGTCAGAAAGACAATCCAGGTCCCATCACTGTCGCGATGGCGGCCGAATTCGATCTCAACGTAGTACGCGATGGGAGCCCCGATCCTGATAGTCCGGAGAAAAAGGGGAAAATATTCCTTTCCGGAGATTCGGACTTCCTGACCAATGCCGGACTCCAGTCTAAGGGGGGACAAGGAGTCCTTCGAAGCCATCACGATCTTGCATTGAACGCCTTCAACTGGCTGGCGGGTCAAGTCGATCTGATCACCATTCGAGAGAAAGAATCGGACAACACAAGTCTGATCCTGTCGGATACGCAGGGGAAAC
>JAJDBZ010000490.1 GCA_029261095.1 Candidatus Omnitrophota bacterium
CAGAACCAGGAGGATTCCGGTTCCTCTCGAAAAAGCGGGTTCGTCTGTGTTCATGACTTCGATCGAAGGATCAGACAAGATTGTCCGAGGTGGATTTTTTCTCCCGCTTCCCGTTTCTTTCCATCCAACTCGACCGCCTCGGTCAGGGTTATCCAGGAGTGGTCGGCGGCATGGTCAGATACCACTTGGAGTCCCGCCTTCTCCGCCAATCGGTTTAAGGTTCCCGGAACCATCACATGATTCCGGACACGACTGTTTCGTGCTCCGGCGTTCATTCCTGCTTCCTGGAGAAAGAGCTTCCAATGCCCCTCTATCTCGGTGGACAGATACGAGATGAGCGCTTGTCCATCCGGTTTGAGAACGCGCTTGAGTTCCTTGAAATAATTAAAAGTGTCTTCGAGATCGATGTGAGTCACCACCGAGAAAGCGACCAAGAGATCGATGCTCTTTTCCTCAACGGGTATAACAGGGTCGGTGATTTTCTTGAACTGGAAAGCCTCACCGCCACCCGCCTTGGCCACCTGTTCGCGGGCTTCGTGGATCAGTGTCTGATTGACATCGAGCCCGAGATATCTCCCCTCTTCTTTCAAGAGGGGGACAAGTTTTCGTGCGAGTCTCCCCGATCCGCAACCCAAATCGACTATCATCTCCCGACCCGAATACCCCAGGGCCAGAATCGCGTCGCGTTCGATACAGCCGATGGTTTCGTAATCGCCCCCGATCGCTTGTTTGCGGGCCTCTTCCGCGGACAAGCCCTCGTTCTCATGAAACTCGATCAGGCCATCATAGAGGTTGCCATAGAAATCGCCGAGTTCTTTCTCTTCTTCCGGTTTGAGAAAACGGTCTAAGAAACCCATGGGAAAATCGTTCGAACCTTAAAATCTCCGGCGGATCAAATCGCGCCTAGGGTATGCTAGTTTCACTTGATTTTTTTCTATTGCATAGGGAGTCTGTCATGCCGCGTGTCCTTTTCATTTTCATCCTTTCAATCACCTTCTTCTCATCGCCCTCTGTCTCGATCGCCCCCGATGAATCGCCAGCCAAACCGGGGGAATGGGGGTTCAGGCCTTCTGACGGAGAGACCACCACCCTGAACCCCCCCGGATTCTCCTGGCGTCCGATGAAGGGGGCAACCGCTTATGATCTCCAAGTCTCAGCGGAAGAAGACTTCAGCCAGGTGGTCTACGAGAAGATGGGTCATCGGTTCTCGGCCCACTGTCCCTCCGAGGTATTGAAGCCGGGGATCTATTTCTGGCGGTACCGCGTTCATTTGAAGGAGGAAGAGTCCCCAACGGAGTGGAGTTCGGTGCGAAAGTTCGCGTTGGGACCTGAGAGTGTGGAGTTTCCCTGCCCACCCCTCGAGGAATTGACCGCCAAAATTCCAGCCGGTCATCCACGATTGATGTTTCGCAATGACGATCTTCCTCGCTTGCGGGAAATCGGCCGTGATCGGATGGAGAACCGTTGGAAGGATGTCATCGACCAAGCCGACAAGCGGCTCGAGAATCCGCCCGACACCACCGAGCCACCCCTATATCCCGAAGGAACGAAATTCAAAAGCGAGGAATGGAAAACAATCTGGTGGGGGAACCGTCGCAAGACGATCGCGGTCGCCGATAGCGCGGCCACCCTGGCTTTCGCCTACAACCTGACCGGCGAGGAGAAGTATGGCGAAGCCGCGCACCGTCTCATCATGGCCATGACCGAGTGGGACACCGATGGGGCCACGAATTACAAATACAACGACGAAGCCGCGATGCCCGCGATGTATATGACCTCGCGCGCCTACACCTGGGCGCACCCCTTCTTCAGCGAGGCGGACCGTAAGGCGGTCACCCAAATGATGTTCAAGCGTGGTCGCGATTGTTACGATCATCTTCGCGGTCGCAGGCACCTCTGGAACCCCTACGCCAGCCACAGCAACCGCGCTTGGCATTTCCTCGGCGAGATCGCGACGACTTTCTATGGCGAATTTCCCGAGGCGGAGGAGTGGCTGGAGTATGCGATGACCATCCTCTATTGCGCGTATCCGGTCTGGAGCGATTCGGATGGGGGGTGGCATGAAGGGACGGCTTATTGGTCAAGTTACACGCGACGATTTCTGCAGTGGACTCTGACTCTGGAGGCCATCTTCGGGATCGATGTTTTTGAGCGTCCCTTCTTCAACAAGACCGGCGATTTTGGAATGTATGTGATGCCACCGGGTTCCAAAAGCGGCGGGTTCGGAGATCAGGGTGGACACTTTCAGGCGAGAAGTCTCGCTCCCTTCATGGATCTGTTGGGGGCCTCGGCAAAGAACCCCTACTGGCTTTGGTACGCGGACGCGAACGGCCGTGAAATGGAGTGGGGGTACCTGGGCTACCTCTTCTCGGCCAAGGCCGCATCGACCGAACCGAAGGCGCCCTGGGACCTTCCTGATTCGGCGGTCTTTCGAGGAGTCGGTGTCGCCGCTTTGAATACCAATATCTTGAGTGGAACCGAAAACGTCCAGGTCCTTTTCAAGAGCAGTCCCATGGGGCGGTCGAGTCATGGTTACAACGCCAACAACAGTTTTCTTCTGAACCTCAATGGGGACCGGGCGCTGGTCCGATCGGGAAAGCGGGAGATCCATGGAAGCCCTCACCATCGCGATTGGATGTGGGAGAGCAAGGCGGACAATTCCATTCTGGTGAACGGCGAGGGGCAGATCAAACACAGTTCCGATTCGACCGGGGAGATCACGGCGTTCAAGACCTCGGACGCGATCGATGTGGTGGTCGGCGAAGCCGCCGATTCTTACAAGACCCTCGACCGTTTTACCCGTCGGATTGTTTTCCTCAAACCGCACGCGGTCCTCATCCACGACATCCTTGAAGCGCCCGAACCCTCCACCTTCCAATACAACCTGCATTCGATTGGTCCTTTCGAGTTGGAGGAGAACCGAGCGACTTGGCAGGGAGATCCGGGAAGCCTCGAGATTGCGTTCTTAGAACCTTCGAATCTCGTTCTCTCCCAGACCGACCAGTACGATGTCCCGCCCCATGATTGGGCCAACCTCGATCTGAACGAGTGGCATCTGACCGTTGACTCGGAAGAGAAGGTAAAGCGGAGGGAGTTTCTGACGCTGATCGTCATCAATGGTGTCGACGGCAAAGTTGAGATGAGCAGGGAAGGTGAACGAAAGAATATCATGATCACGCTGGCCGAGGAGAAGTTCGACCTTCGATTGGGAGATATGGAGTTCTCGGTTGAGGGAGCGGGAATCGATTGGGAGTTTTGAGGGACAAAGCGAAGGCTCTTCTCAGAGTCATTTCGACCGATAGGGAGAAATCTGTCGGGTGAGATCCGCTGAATCGTTCTCATGGTATTGTGTAGGGGTGAAACCTCACTCTTTCAGGTTGGTATAACGACGCATCATGCGGCGGCTAACAGATTCCTCCTTACGTCGGAATGACACCAATGGAAGATTAGAGGAATTTACAGTTTATCATTACACCGGCGTCTGATTGTCATAAAATGTACTCATGAGATGGATCGGAATTGTTTGCCTGTTGTCCGTTGCCCAATCAGATCCCTGTATGGCCTGTATCTGGAACGCGGAAACGATGGCTCGGGAACAGCGTGGGCTCCCAGGTGTTTATCAAACCATCATGGGGCGCTTCGAAAAACATTCCGATTTGTACCACCAAAAGATTATCGAACGGTTCACCCTCGAGGAATTAGAAACTCGCGATGACATCCCGCTTGAAGAATACGACGACATCGCGGTCGCCCACGAACGATTGGGTGACCATGAGTCCGCGATTCGGGTGATGAAGGCGAAAGGAAAATTACTCGAAAAGAAGCCCGATCCCGAGCATCGGTATCGCTTCCATGCAAACCTGGGCACCTTCTATGCACACAAAGGCGAACTGGAAAAGGCGGAGACCGAAATTGAAAGGGCGATCGAGATCAACCCGGATGCTCATTTCGGACGCGAAAAGTATCAGCTGCAAGCCATCCGGTATCTTCTCGCCGATCCCCCTCAGCCCGCCACTGTCAGTTTCGTGGAGTATAGGGAAAACCTTGATGAACCGCGGAAGATTCAGAGAAAAGAGATTGAAGAAATCATTCACGCTCTTAACGGTATGATCGTGATGGGACAACAGGACTCACCCCTTCTTTACTACACGCTGGGTAAAATGCTGATGTGGAACAATCACTACCATCTTGGGTGGCGCGCGCTCGAACGCGCTAAGAGACTTGGGTACACAACGGAGAATGCTCTAGACCTGGGATTTACTGGAAATGGAATTGAAGGTCTACAAAGGGCCGCAGTGGAACAGGTCGAAGTTCTCAATTATCCCGATCCCTCGACGACCTTTGATGAGGAATTGGCCGAGGCTAAAGCTTGGGTCGAGAAGTTTCAGGAGTTTGAAGGGAGTTTGATTCGCGGTGGGATCGATCACCCAAGTCCGAGTGACTATCGTTCTTTCTATCGCGAGAACGGCCACGAGTCCGATCAATACCTGCGTGATGGTCGGTCATTTGGGGATCGCATGGCGGCCTTTTTTCATGGTGACGATTTCCAAATGAGCATCTTTGTCATCGTTTGCGGAGTCATTTGCCTTGTGGTCATCGCGCACATGCGTCAACACAATCGCGAATGGAGAGCGTTTCGGGAGAAGCGGAACCAAAAGGAGGAGGTGAGGGGGCTCCGATGAAGATCGCACCCGGTTCTCCCAAGCCGATGATTACTGGGAATCCAACTCCTCCACCACCGCACCCTCCTTGTCCACATCGAGGATAAGGGTCTTACAGCTCCCGTCCCCCTCTTTTGTGTATGCCGCTTCCATCGCTTTCGCGACCGCTTCGGGCCGGTCCAGGGAGAATGCCACTAAGGTGGGGCCAGCTCCCGAAAGCGCCGCACCATAAGCTCCAGCCGCTTTGGCCGCCGCCAGAACCGCATCGAAACCAGGGACAAGGACTTTCCGGTAAGGCTGATGGAGTCGGTCATCCAAACTCGATTCGAGGAGCGAGTAGTCGCCTGAAGCGAATGCGAGAGCAGTCAGTGCGGTGTTCTGGATGTTGGCAACCGCATCTGTGAGCGGAACTGAGGATGGCATCACCTGCCTGGCTTTGGAGGTTTCAAGGTGAAATTCGGGGACAAGTAGAACGATCTTTAATTCTCGACCGGGGATGATTTGGTGAGTTACGGGCTCTTCGCCACGGAGACCGGAAACGACGAGTCCGCCGAGTAAGGCGGGCGCGACATTGTCGGAATGCCCTTCTTCGTTGACCACGAGTTGGAGGATCTGATGCTTAGTCAGCGGCTCACCCAGTAGGCGATTTGCGGCAATTGCCGCCGATACCAGGACCGCGGCGGAGCTCCCCATCCCCCTCGCGAGCGGGATTCGGTTCCGGCAGAGAACCCGTATCGGGGGGAGGTCCTCGCCCGCGAGCTGGCTCGCTTTCTGAAAGGTCATCAGGACTAAATTCGATTCATCAGTCGGAAGACTCCCCGCCCCCTCCCCCTCGATGGCTAACTTTGTCATCCCGGATGGATGAACCTCGAGGTCATTATAGAGGGTAAGCGCCAACCCCAGGCAATCGAATCCCGCACCCAAATTGGCGGTTGTGGCCGGGACACGGACCCGGAACGGCTCAAAGGACATCCAAATACCCCCTTGGTTTCAGGCAGGCAGTGTAACTGAGAGGCGAATAGGCACAAGATTCCTCCAGCCTGTCACGCCGGCTAATGCGAAGGACGTTTATACAATTAAAGTTCAACTATCGAGTGGTTCTCCCTCACACATAAACCCATTTAGGGGAAGATCCCAAAACCGTCAAGCAATTGTGTTTGATTTAAAAGTAGTTAGAAGTCTCTGCGAGAGGAGGAAGTCGGGGGAAGAACCTGGTTTTTTGGCAGCAAATCGAAATAAAAGCGTGAAGTCACCCCCCTGTTGGCATGAGAATCGCTTGGGAGCGGCCCCATATTCCCTTGACACTCCCAGGCCCGACTTCCAGACTTTTTAGAGAGGGGATTTTCCACAGAACGCCTCATCGTCCGATCAGAAAAATGGTTCCGTACACCGATCGGTTCGATGGTTGGAGGATGTTCCGAAAAAATCCCCGAGGAGGAGAATGATGACAGCGCGTGTGAAGATCTGTGGTGTCACCAAAGCCGAGGATGCGCTGGCTTGTCTGGAAATGGGTGCGGATGCTCTAGGGTTTAACTTTTATCCCAAATCGCCGAGACATCTCGATCTCGAGACCGCCCGAGACCTGTGCGCGAAGCTACCCCCTTTTGGGTTGCGCGTGGGGGTCTTCGTGGATAGCGAGTTTGAAGAGATCATGGAGGCGGTAAAGACAGTCCGGTTAGATACGGTTCAGCTTCATGGGAATGAGCCGCCCGAGATCGCGGAAGACTTGCTCGAGTCTGGGTTGAGAGTCTGGAAAGCGATCCGTGTGGAGAACATGGAGTCCCTGATCCCTTATGAGGACTACCCTTGCGACGCCTTAGTCCTGGATGCCTTTGATCCGAAGACTCCGGGAGGGACCGGGAAGCCGTTCGATTGGAGAATTCTTTCCCAGTGGAAAGCTCCGCGACCCTGGATCCTGTCCGGCGGTCTCAATCCCGACAATGTCACCGAAGCCCTGGAGAACCTCACTCCGTCGGGTGTCGATGTCGCGAGCGGGGTCGAATCCGCCCCCGGCAAGAAGGACCCCGACATGGTTCGGGCATTCATCCAGAATGCCAAAAGGGAACTGGCTCTCGTCTGAACTCTCGATAAGGCATCCGAAAAAAGCGCCCTGCACAAACAGTCAGGGGCGGGAATTTTTCCCGCCCCTGTTTCTTTTCCAGAAGACGATCCGTTATCTTTAGGGCTAGATCCCTTACGGTCGCCCAAGGTTAAAACCTTGGGCTAACCATACAAAGTCTCCTCCGGGGACTGGTTTGTTAGTCGGCAAAGCCGACTTCGTATGGTTAGCGCGGGGTTTTAACCCTGCGCGAGGACCAGCCGGGTGTGCTCGAAAGGACTCGACCCACCATGACCACCCTCGTTCAAGACCCCGAACTGCTTGAAACGCTCAAACATATGGATGCTCAACGCCTCCTCACATGGGGCGCCGAGTACCATGGCAAACGCGCCGGGATCATCACCAGCTTCCAGGACACGGGGTGTGTGATGATCGACCTCGCGAGGAAGGCCGGAGTCGATCTCCGTGTGCTTACCATCGACACCTACCGTCTCCACCCCGAAACCTACGCCGTCATTGAGAAGATCGAGAAACGTTATGACATCGAGGTCGAGCGCTTTGGAGCCAAACCCGAGAAGGTCGAAGAGATGGTCAAGGATTATGGCGAGTATCTCTTCTTCGACAGCAAACGGATGCAGGAGTATTGCTGCCACATCCGCAAGGTCGAACCCAACGAGGAAGCCTTGAAGACATTGGATGTCTGGTACACCGGTCTCCGACGCGACCATTCCGAGGGTCGCAAAGAGACCCCGAAGGCCTCCTATGTCCAGGGTCCCAAGATGGGCCAGCAGATCCTCAAAATCGCTCCCCTCGCCGATTGGACCACCGAACAGGTCTGGGACTATATCAAGGAGCACGATCTTCCCTACAACGATCTCTACGATAGGGGTTACGCCAGCATCGGATGCATCATCTGTTCGACCCCCACCCGACCCGACGAGGACAAACGCGCCGGTCGCTGGCGTTGGTTCAATGACGAAAACCAAGGCGGCGGCGGAGACAAGGAATGCGGGATTCATCAGGGGTGAGGCGAGCGATCCAGCTTTTCTCCCTTTGCCTGTTGATCCTGTCCCTTGAGGCCTCGGCCCAGGTCTATCTCGGCATCGATGTCCTCGCCGAAATCGATTTTGAAATCCTTCAGAGCAAACGAGTCGGCCTCATCACCAACCACACGGGCCGGGCGGGGGATGGTCGAAGCACGATCGACCTGCTTCATGAAACCGAGGTCTGCGAGTTGGTCGCTTTGTTCTGTCCGGAACACGGCATTCGCGGAACCGAGGACACCCATGTCGATTCGAGCCGAGACGAGAAGACGGGGCTGCCGATCCACAGCCTTTACGGAAAGACGCGGAAACCGACACCGGAGATGCTTGAGGGGTTGGATGTCCTTGTATTCGACATCCAGGACATCGGGACTCGGTTCTACACCTATATCGGGACGATGGCCTTGGCGATGGAAGCGGCCAAGGAGGAGGGGATCGAAATCGTCGTCCTCGACCGGCCTAATCCGATCGGGGGGATGAGAGTGGAAGGAGCGGTACCACCCGCTGAACAATGCGGCGGGCTGACTTCGATCTATCCAATCCCAACGCGACATGGGATGACCATCGGGGAACTGGCTCGGCTCTTCAACGAGGAGTACGGAATCGGGTGCGACCTGACCGTCGTTCCGATGAAGGGCTGGAAGCGATCGATGTATTTCGACGATACAGGGCTTACTTGGGTTCCCACCTCTCCGAACATGCGAACACTCGACGGCGCCATCTGCTATCCGGGAATCGGGGTGTTGGAGGGAACGCGGATGTCCTGCGGCCGCGGAACGAATCGCCCCTTCGAGATCTACGGCGCGCCTTTCTTCGATGGAGATTGGATTACGGAGCACCTCAATTCCAAGGGAATTCCCGGTGTCCTGTTTGCGCCGGTCTCCTTCACTCCATCCGCCAAAGGACACAAGTTTGAGGGGGAGCGATGTCATGGAGTGCGTGTGACCCTCACCGATCGGGACGTTTTCGATCCGATTCTCATTGGACTGCATTTCATTCAGACGGTGTATCGTCACCACCCAGAGGATTACAGGCGCGAGGATCGTTTCGCGACTTTGATCGGCGATCCGGCGGTGTGGGAGGAGTTAACCCTGGGAGGAATCTCCCCCGAGGCGATCATTGAGAGATGGCAACCCGAATTGGAAAATTTTCGGCAGATCCGTGAGAAGTCTCTCATTCCCGCTTATTTCCAATAGACGCTTGGGTGGCGTGACCGCAGCTTTTCTTGAGGATTATCGGTTGCGCCATGCGAGAGATTCCCATACTCTTTCTTGCCGTCACAGCGAGGAGTTGAGACCATTCCAATGGCACACAACCACAAGGGCTTTACGCTCATTGAACTGTTAATAGTCATCGCCATCATCCTCATATTGATCGCGATTGCACTTCCCAATTTCTTGGAGGCGCAACTCCGAGCGCGGGTCGTTCGCACCGAGGCGGACATGAGGTCGATTGGAATCGCGATGAATGCTTATTATCTGGATTTCGGTCAGTATCCCCCGGATCATGATCCGGATGTTAAAAGCATTAATGAGAATGGTCTCTTTCAGTTAACCTCGCCGATCCAGTATCTCACCTCAGTACCACAAGACATCTTCAACCAGAGGTCTTCTGGGCTCTCGATTGTCGGAGAAGAGTACGGGTTCGAAACTTCTTCGACCGGTTTCTCACCCTTGATTGCTCACTTCCAAAGAGCGATTCTGGGGATCCATGCTTTTGTGATTACCAGCCACGGGCCCAATGTGACCGACGATATGTCCTGCAACAACGATTGGCCGTTTTGCGAGCTGAATCCTTGTCCAAACGATGGGTGGACCACCTACTCACCCACCAACGGAACCAAATCCAGGGGAGAACTCATTCTCGCTGGCGGGGAACATCGCCACGGATCCTACTGCATCGATCGCTGGCAGCACATCCTCGGCAGGCACCCCTTGCGGTAGACATGCAGAAATCGATATCGGTTGCGATCGCCTAGATCCAATCGATCTCCTTCTCCGGCACCCACCTCTCTGCCCGTTTCCACAAGGTCTTCCCATTTCGAAAGTGCGCTTTCTGATACAGCGGGTTGTTCGTTCCCGCAGGGTGCATATGGACCACATCGTGTCCGCGCAGGGTGACCGTGTAAGTGTGACCCTCGATCTCGAGCTCTTCGGTTCTCTCCTCGAGGGGGAACACGACCCTCACCTCGGCGCCGGCGTTGACCCATCCAATTTGCACATATCGTCCATAGGTGGAGGTTGACCCGGGCTCACCGTTGACCGTGAATTGAATTTCCTCGAGGTCGACCCAACCTGGTAGGCGGATGCTAAGGGAAAGATCTTCTTTGATGTGAACATCCACTCGGCCTGTGAAAGGGAGGTGGCTGTGGACATCCGCCCAGGGGGAGGCGCGGTTCATCAGCAGGTTGACCCGGAGATGGCCTTCTTCGAACTGGACGATGTCTTGCCAAACCTGATAGATCGTGCGAGTCCCGTTGCCGGTGCAGCAGTGCATGATGGACCAACCCTTCCCATGCACCCAATCGTTGGCGGAGGGCCAGCCGGAGAAAGCGCCGACCATCCGTTGGGCGACACGGTCGGTGGTGCTGTAGACTCCCGGCTCGCACCCCGCAGCTGGGAGCGGTTCCTTCTCACGGTCAGCCGGTTCGAAATGACCATCCTCCAGCCAGTGGGTGTGGACCAGCTGGCACTCGGCGAACTGGTTGCGTGTCCATCGATCGACATCGTCCCATTTGTCGTAACCGAGGCGGCAGAGTTTGAGCGCGCACCCGATCATGTCGGCGACCTCGCAGATTTCCGAGGAGGCGGGCCGAGCTCTCTCATGCAGCCATTCCGGAAAGAACCCGACCGTTGTGTTCCCCTTCAGGTACGCATAGGCATAGGCTTTGACGACTCGTTCATGGAGTTCCTTATCCTCGATACAGGTGAGGAGGGCCAGGGCAGAATCGATCTGGCGAGTATGCGCATGAAAATGGATGACATGGTTCACATCCGGATTGAACTCGCCCTTGGGTCCGAAATAGCCCGACTCAAGAAAGATGTATCGCATCATCTTATGCGCGAGATCGAGCGCGTCCTTCCGGCCGAGAAGCCGGTAGGCCTGAACGAGGCCATAGGCCGGCCAACCATTGACCGCCGCGCGAAACTGCTTTGGAGGCTCCTTCGGTTTGACCACTGTTTTTCCGGGCTCCGTGCAATTGAGGAAGAGATACGCGGAGTCTCCATCGACAATGATGACTTTTTTAAGGCCATCGACCAGACGGTTCGCCGCATCCTTCCAAGGTCCTTCGGGGTCCATGGAGGCATAGATGCAAAGAGCGTTCAGATGCATGCCGCTCATGACCAGACTGCACCAGTGGTCGCCGGTCGGGAGGTAATCCAGCCCGGCCCAGACACTCGGCTTGGGTGGCAGCGCCCAGGGTCGGCCATTGGTCGGAAGATAGATTAGCCCGTCGGGCCCCTGCATCTTCAGGAGGACATGCATGAGCGCGCGTTCGACATGCATGTTTTGGTTGCTCCCCGAAGCGGTGCGACAAAGTGGCAACGCGGTGAAGAATTTGGCTTGCACATGATCGTCCACTGTGTGAAACATGATGGGCGGATCGGAGAGCAGGTCGGCGATCCAAAACATCTCGTAATCGTATTCGGGGTCGACCGACTCAGTGAGCACATTGACCGCGAGCCGGGCGCGCTCGGCCAAGTCGAGAGTGGCGGGGACCATTTGGGTGTGGCGGGCCCCCAGGTATTCCGGAAGCTTCGGTTTGGGGACATCCGGATTGATGTATTCGATGGGACCCCCCTCATCCCCCGAGGCGAATGCGATCGGTCGGTTTCGCAGGAATGCGGCGGCGGCAAAGGTCGCGGCCGATGTTTCAAGGAACGATCTCCTGGAGGGTTTTTTCATCTGGATCCACCTCATTCCATTTCGGTTCGATCAGGGATGCTAGCAGCTTTTCCAGGGACCGCGTCAACCGATTCTGAAAGATTTCTCAATCCACCAACGGCTGCAACCACCGTTCGCAAACTTCTTTCGCTCCCAGGTTCGATAAATGGTTGATATCCCGGAAAGACATGTCGGTGTGGTCGCGGAGGTCCAGGTAGCGAACCTGGTTCTCGTCGGCGAATGATTGGATTCGTTCGTCCCACTCGGAGGCGAAGGCGCGTTCGAGGTCTCGCATCTCCTGGGTCACTGGGAGGTCAACCAGAACCATCTCCGCGCCACTCGCCCGTACCTCTTCGACGAATCGTCTCAGATTCCCCATGTGGAATTCAGAGATCTTGTAGTCCCGGAAAAACCCTCGCTGATAGATGAGCAGATAATTTTGGTCCGCGATGGGGTCACGATCGGGAGGCGTGAGGTCGATCTCCCGCATCTTGTAACCGCGAAACATCAAATGCGTGATCTCGATCCGCCGTCCATAGATCGGATAGAGACGCGCGAAAAAGCTATCCGCCAAATAGGGGAACGAGCCCTCAATCGACGCATAATTGAACAGATCTTTGGGTCGGGCCACAAACCGGGTCGCGTAGTCGCGTTGGATGTGCAATCCGTTTTCGGCAAAGTTATTCGCCCCCAAGGAATAGAAAACAATCTTCGGTCGGAGGTCCGTTTCGTTCATCAGCCGATCATAGAGAATCCGGTGATAGAGCACTGTCGAGCTGTCCCAGGCGAAGGCATAGGCCGGGTCTTCAAAGAACGGGCAGTCGATACGCCCATCCACAAAGGGAAAGATCTTTGAATCTCCCATGAGGATCACCTCTCGTGAATCACCTTCCACCTGTTCCACGATCAAGTCCTGAAACCAGCCGGCTCCGGTCCAGGGGATCAGGACAACCACAATGCTTGCCAGAGCTTGAACAGCGAGGAAAAGCGCAAGCGGTTTACCGCTCTCTCGGAATTTAGAACTGGAAGTAAATAAACTCATTGGCACCTCCAGTAATCAGTGAAATCAGCATCAGCATGATCGAAAGCATCAAAACCGAGACTATGAGCGGGTACGACCGCATCGATTTGTCGACCTTGTGGAACCGGGTCAGCACAAGAACCAGCAACGGTAACCAGAAACCGATGGCCCAGTTCTGCATCTTGAACAAACCGAACTCCTCCGGCTGGACAAAACTTGAGAAGTCGGTCATCTGAGTCAGCATGGCCCACGCCTGGTGAAACGTTTCGGCTCGGAAGAAGACCCAGGTGAAACAGACCAGGTGAAAGGTGAGAATGATCTGAAGAGTGTCAATGAAAAAATTCTTCTTGCGCTCGAAATGATGCCCCCGAATCAATCGCTCGATCGAGAGGTAAGCGCCATGCAGCAACCCCCAAATAAGAAAGGTCCAGGCGGCCCCGTGCCAGAGGCCTCCAAGTGCGAAGGTAATGAAGAGGTTTCGGTAAGTGATGCTGGTCGAAACACGCGAGCCGCCGAGCGGAATGTAGAGATAATCCCGCAGCCAGGTCGAAAGCGAGATATGCCAGCGTTGCCAGAACTCTCGGATGCTGGCGGCCTCGTAGGGGTGCTCAAAGTTTTCCGGGATCTTGAAACCGAGAAGGTCGAGCAGTCCGAGCGCCATGTCAGTGTAACCAGAGAAATCGAAATAGATCTGGAACGCAAAGGCATAGACCCCGATCAAACACATCAGGCCCGAATAGCTTTCAGGATCGGTAAAGACGGTGTCCGAGAAAGCCGCCGCCTGGTTCGCCAGGACCACTTTCTTGAAAACCCCAAAGATGAATCGCGAAGAGCCGGTGTAGAAATTGGCCCAGTGCAATCCTCGGGGGCGTTTCAGCTGATAACCAAAAGTGTCCGCGCGAACGATGGGACCCGCGATGAGCTGCGGGAAGAATGCGACATACAAGCAAAAATCGAGGAACGATTCGTAGGGTTTGTACTTCCCGCGATAAACATCGATGGTGTAGCTCATGGTCTGAAAGGTGTAAAAGGAAATACCCAGGGGAAGGATGATGTTCAGGTCGGTGTAAGAGGCGCGGAGACCGAAGAAGGCAAACAATTCGATTACCGAGTCGGCGAAAAAGTTAAAATATTTAAAGAAACCGAGGATCCCGAGGTTGGTGCAAAGACTCATGAGCAACCAACGTTGTTTTCCTGTCCGGTGGATCATTTTCGCCGCGACAAAATCGACCACCGAGGAGATAACCAGCAGCGAAACAAGGGGTAAG
>JAJDBZ010000050.1 GCA_029261095.1 Candidatus Omnitrophota bacterium
CCGCGAGCATGATTGGAAATTCGATGGCGCCCGTGAGGCTCGGATGGTGGTCTTTGGACACACCAGCAATGAAATCCAATACGAACCAAATTGGAACCAGCAGGAACATTATCGCAAAGAACTCCAAAGCCCGCGAATCGAGATTGAGGATAATTTTTCGATTCAGCTGCGTCGGACCGATGATAACCAGATCCAAGTCTGGACTTCCGAGGACGACAGCGAGTTCGAATTCCAAAGCCGCCTTGGTCCCGTCATTGAAACCGACATGGTGGATGTCGTCGTGGGAGTCATGTCGGATGGCACGGGAGACCAACCCGGCGCTGTTACCTTCGATTCTATCGTGGTTCGAGGGCCCGAGATTCCGGATGTGGAGGAAGGGACCGAAAACCAGGCTTTGATCGATTACAGAGAATCGGTTCGCGAAGATTATGAGATCGATTCAGCGGGCCGATTCGATTACGGTCCAGCGGCAATCGCTGCAAACAGGGCGTACACTTGGATGCACTACATGGGGACCAATACCCTCTATCCAAAAGTTCTCTTACCCGGCCTTCCGCAGGGACAAAACCAAGGGGCTCTCCAGATTCCAACACCCGGTGTGGCGGTGGCCCCCGAGTTCAAGGACAACTTCGAAGCCTTTTTGGATTCCCAACCTTTTACGCGTGGGGACCGCAGGTATCTGGACCAGGCACATGTTAAGTTTCAAGAAGCCGCCCAGCTCGACCCCCTCTATGGCACGATCCAGAAGCAGATCGAATGGATTCATGATGTCGCTTATGAAAGGTTGGTTCGCCTTTTGGGTGTTTTCAGGATGAGGACGAGCGATGGCCCCACCGCAGGTGGAACGATTCAAGGTCCTGGGCTGCAGGTAAGCAAGAAAGAGTTCGACCAGTTTGTGGGTAACGATGCGACCGCTAATCAGTGGGATTCACGCATCGTCCTTTTTGAGGGAACTCTTTCTAAGGAAGCGAAATCTCAGGTTCTGGCCTTGCCTGAGGTTTTGGCGGTCGATTTCATGAGACAGTATTTCGGATTTGCTGGTGAGATTAGTCGTCCCATCGATTTGGTGGGAAGGATTCCCTTCTTGTTCGATGAAACTTGGATGTCGCTGCCCCTCACTCTCTATGTTCCCGATATCAGTCAGGAGGTTTTGGCACGCCTAGGATTGGGGTTCGGGGGCGCTCTGACAGGTGGTCAAGCATTCTCTGGCGGGGGGTTCCCTGGTCAACAAGGAATTTCAGGCTTTCAAGGACTACCCGGACAGGGTGGGCTTGGAGGTGGCTTTGGTCAGATCGATCCATCAATTCTGATGGGCCGTGGATACACTGTGGTGGAATACTATGGCGCATCCCTCGGATTGTCTGACATGATCGTTCGAGACGAGCTTGGTCGGATCGATCCATTGGAGACGGCCGAGCGAGCTTTCCCCTGGTTGAGGGATTTTCCTGGATTAACCCCTCTGATCGCCGAGATCATTGATCCCGACCAGAACGGTTCTGTTGTATTAGATTGGGATTTCAGTTTCGCAGACCTGCCAAGTATCGCGAGCGTTCCTCGATCAGGAATTCGCGCTGCCTCGCTTCAGCCACCCGATATTCTTTATGATGAAACTGAAGTTCCATTACTCTTGAACATAGACAATCCGGAAATCCCTCGTAGGTATACCTTCGCCGATTATTTCGGTTGGGATCTGGGCCCGGAAGGAATCTATCGCGAGCCGGAAACGCCTAATCACATTGCGGCCTTCGACTCGCCGGCTTTGCCGGAGACCGCTACGGGTCAGTAGCAACGGAATTTGAAAGAGATTTTTCAAAATCGAATTGTCTTTCTGGGCACCGGAACATCAAGTGGCATCCCTGTCATTGGATGCCGGTGCCCTGCGTGTGTATCCGCCGATCCTCGTGACAAACGGACACGCACTTCAGCACTTCTCCAGACACGTAAACAAGGTGAAGAGGATTGGCAGCATCTCCTGATCGATTCGGGAATCGATCTCCGGTATCAACTCCTGCGAGAAGGCGCCCCGCTTGTCCGCGATGTCGTTTATACTCACGCCCATGTCGATCATTTTTTTGGGTTGGATGAGCTGCGAGCGATCCAGTTTGTCACCCGAAAGTCCATCCATCTTTATGCCTCCGAGGATGTCGAGAACTCGCTGAGAATCATTTACCGTCATCTCTTCGAGAAGGATGTCCAGCAGGGGGGAGGCATTCTCGCGGTGGAGGTTCATCGCATCGAAAGACGTTTCCTCGCGGGAGCGATGGAGTTGGAAGCCTTACCGATCTTCCACGGTCGTCTTCCCATCCTGGGTTTTCGTTTCGGCGATTTGGCTTACCTCACCGATTGCAGTCATATTCCCGATGAAACATGGCACCTCTTAAAGGGAGTGAAGGTTCTGGTTCTTGACATGCTGCGTAAGCGACCCCATCCCACACACTTCAATCTGGAACAATCGATTGAGGTGGTGGAGAAACTCCAACCTCATGAAACCTACTTTGTCCATATGACACACGATTTGGTCCATGCGGAGATCCAGGAAGAACTTCCGGATGGCGTCTGGCTGGCCCATGACGGACTCATCGTCGATCTGCCTCCTTTCGATCCCATCTGTTGGACTCGGGACTAAGGATTCTCCCTTGGACACGTTCAAACTAATACGCACTTGAGTTAATTTGTGATACAAAGTACAATTTATGATATAGTATTAGTACGGTGTTCGACGAACCTGAACGGGCAAAACCGATTGGGAGTTTCGAGTCATGTTATTCAAGGAAACGCCTGGCCATTGGAAGAAAGGGATATACGCAATCCTTCCTATCGGGTTCCTTTATTCGGGTCTCGGTTGGGAGTGCCACCTCCAACCGGAACATGCAGAAGTGGTCATCTCCCCGGAGTCGCTGCGTTGGGCTAAGCTGGACACGGCCGATCTGTGTCTCACCCGAGAGGGAGGCCGCCTCCATGCTTGGATCGATGTGAACACGGGGCCGGGATACGATATCGCCACGCTGTATTCGGAGGACAACGGAAAGACTTGGACCGACCCCTTTCGGAAGCCGATTGTAGCACGTGAGCTCCCCTGGGAATCCTTCCAGGTCACCAGCCCCCATGTCATCAAACGGGGTAACCAATATGAAATGTGGTATGCGGCGACCTCCGACCGCCGTGTCGCAGTCGGTTATCAGGTGGGTCATGCCACCTCACCGGACCGAGAGAACTGGGCCAAAGCCGGCGCTCCAGTGGTCCCTTTAGGGAATGAAGATTCCAAAGACAAGTTTTCAATCGCCGACCCCTGTGTCCTTTTTGATGGGGACCGTTATCGGATGTTCTATAGCGGCGCGGATGAGGTGAAGGGCCTACCCTGGTTTCAGATCTGGGAAGCCGAGTCGAAGGATGGAAAGACCTGGGCGAATCGTCGCGCCATTGTCGCCGACTGGATCATGGCGGCGGCACCAGAGGCGGTCGACTACGGAGGAACAACTCATCTCTTTTATGTCGTCGCGACAGCCCCGGGGGAAGCGGCATTTCTCGATCTCCGATATCGTTACGAAAAACCTTTCCTCGGATTCGGATTCTCTCGGTGGAATGGAGAAACGCTTCTCAACAAGGGCCAGCTCGGACCTGTGGCCGATCACAGCATCTACTCTCCCTGTGTGGACCTCGACGAATCCGGAGTCGGTTGGATGTATCTCAGCGCCCACGATCACCTCGGGGTCTGGAGGATCGTTCGAATGCCGATGACCCTGAGCCGGACTTGGTTTGGGTGGTTTTGATTGGATGGAGTGAATCCGCGAAGACAGCTTAGGCGAACGAAAAAGAATTCTGGATGCTCGCGCCGGAGTTGTACTCCGGTGCGGATTTCGTCAGGAGTTATGACTCCTGCGAATCCGCCTACCGATCGCCCGTTAAACCACCTGCGCCGAGATTCCTTTCTCGGCGCAACTTAAGAAGGAATCCTTTCATGCGATAAAGAACGGCCGAAGTCTGGCCGTCTAGAAGACGGCGCTACGTTTTCGAGTGACCGACACCACGAAGGGATTCGTGCGCTAGTAGGAGCGAGAAGGGATTCTCGCTCCAGATCATCCAGATGGTCCACGATCCCGGGAAAGGGATCCCGGGCTATTTCAGACTTGTCAGGATCATCAACAGATCGAATGAGTCCACCGCCTGATCTCCCGTCCGATCCGAACTCAACCCCGCGCCTGTCGCCATCCATTCGCTCGCGAGGCAGAACAGCGGGGCGTCGTCGCAAGGATCGCCGGGGCCGACCTCGCCCGCGATGGTCAGCGAGTAGGTTTTCCGAGAACGCCCCCTCGGCGATTGGCCGTCTTGGACTTCCACTTCGAATTCGTAGGTCCCCGCGAGTTGCGTCGTTCCCCCGAGGAATCCGATGCGAGCCAGGTTGAAACCGGGGGGGAATTCTCCACCTTTGAGCCGGAAGGAGTACGGGACGACTGTGCCGGAGGCTTCGAGTTCGACCGCATAGGGAACTCCGACCGCGCCGTTCGGAAGGGTTGCGGGTTGGATGGTCGGGACCATCTCGGGAAGGATTCGCAGTATGAATTTCTTGGCCGCCGTTTGATCTGTCGAGTCGGCGAGGGCCAGTGTGATCGGAAAATCTCCACCCTCTGTCGGCGTCCCCGAAAACTCTCCGGCCGCCGATAACATGACTCCCTCGGGGAGCGAACCCATACAGATCTCCCAAGTCAGAGGGGGCGCAGCATTCTCAGCGCTGAGCACCTGCGAGTAAGAAGCGCCCACCTGTCCCGACGCCAGGGTCTCGGTTGCGATGCCCAAAGCGTTCGTCGGCGCGGCGTATCGAAGTCCCAATCCGAATCCACCGTAGACATACATGTTGCCGACGCTGGGTATTTCGATCGCTCTCAGTTCGTGAAGGCCTAGTGGAATCGAGACCCGATCCGCCTCGGAGAAAAACTCGTCGGTTGAATGCAGGATCACCGGGGGGCCATCGTCTTGAGTCTCGCCTCCGACCATCAGGCCTCCTGTGCAGGTGTTGTACTCGACATCCGAAAGCACCCATTCCTCTGGAAACAGAACTTCTTCCCACTGGGTCGCGCCCGGAATCTGTCTCGCCGCCACTCCCACATCTCCAACCGCCCAACCGCTTTCGCTGTTGGGAGCATAGAGCGCCTCGGATTCCCAACGCGGCTGGCCGGACATCCGGGCGTAGACATTCTCCCAGGTCTCTCCGCCGTCTGTCGTTCGGTCGATGAACTCTCTGGAGAAGTCGGTGTTCGTGTAGCGATACCCGTTGTTCTCGTCGATGAAATGGAAACTGTATTCTTCATCGGTGACCTCGGTGGAGGCGACCTCCCAGATTTGTCCTCCATCGCGGGTCCTCAAAAATCGCGCGGTCTCTTGAAAGAAATTGTCGGGGTCGAAGAAGCGTGTCTTCAACCATCCGTGACGGTCATCTAGGAAAAACAACCCACCCGGGGTGTCGATGGTTTTCGCGTTCGCATCGCTTCCCTTGAGACCGGGAACCAAATTGGAACGAGGGATCCAGTTCTCTCCGCCATCGAAGGACTCCGTCGAGAGATGCGCCCAAGCGTGGTCTTCGTCGAGGAAGACAAGATCGTCATCCGTCGGCACGGTTCCGATGAGTTTCCAGGTGGCGCCCGCGTTGTCGGTTCGGTAAAGATCGAACATAGCGGCCCGCGTGTCCGAGGCTTTCGTCAGCGCGATCCCGTTGACCCCATCAAAAAACTGGATCTTCCAGACATCCGGTCCGAAGGTGCGATCGGAGAGGACAAGGGGCTCGACATTCGTTTCCTCCTCCCAACCGTACTGCTTGAAAAACGATCGCCCACTGTCTTCTGTCTTCCAAATGGAGCCTTCCATATTGGAGATGAAATCATCTTCGCGATCTCCGGTGACGTTGTAGGTGATCCAACCATTGTCCTCGTCAAGGAAATGCATCCCCCAAAAACTTTGGTTACCCCCGCCGCCGGTCAGAATGGTGCCTGACCAGGTGTCGCCGCCATTCGTGGTTCGCCAGAACCTCGGGATGAACAGCCCGCACGCCCAACCGGTTTCGCCGTCCTCGAGGAATTGAATGTTGGCGATGTTCACACTCGCACGGTTCACCGACTGGTTCTCCCAAGTCTGGCCGCCATCCTCGGTGTGATAGATGCGGGTCGCTTGAGCCGCGACCTGGAGGTTGGTTCCGACCCATCCCTCCATTTCGTTGAGGAAAAACATGCCCGTGATTTGCGCTGGCGAGAGTCCCTTCGCGACCTCGTCGTCGGAGGCGAGATGCATGGTCCCGTCCGGATTCAAGGTGGCGCCGTTCCCTTTGGCGACGCCGACCTCGGGCAGGCTCATGATCTCCCAGTTCTTCCCGCTGTCGGTCGATTTCATAAAAAGACCGTCCTCCCCACCCGCCCAAACAATGGACTGGGTGGCGAACTCGGTGGCGAACACAAACAACGAACTGGGGACCGTGGCCGGTGTCCAAGTCTCGCCGCCATCCTCGGTGTAGGCGATTCCCGTTCCAGTGACACAACCATAGTTTTCGTCGAAGAAGGATATATTGGTACAAGTGACTAGGGGGCGATCTTGAAGCTCCCAGGTTTGTCCGCGATTGGTCGAATGGAAGACTTGGCTCCCTGCGGTCATCCAACCCTCGTCTCCGATCCATTCGAAATCGGTCATCGACCCTCGGTTGTCGAACAATCGATGAGTCCAGGTCTCGCCGCCATCGATGGTGTCGTAGAAGACTTCGGACCAACCGATGGCAATGCCGACATTCTCGTCGAAGAAGTGGATATCCATGATCCGGTTGTGCGCGTGTTGGACCTCCCATCGGGGCTCCATCAGTGGAACGACCGTGAGGGAAAAATTCTGTGTGATGGAGTCGGCGGGTGAGGAACTATCCGAGAATTGGACGGAGAAAGAGAAGTCACCGGTCTCGAACGGGACTCCGGCGATGATCCCTTTCTCGTCGACTGTCATCCCGTAGGGAAGCGCTCCCGATACAATCTCCACCATGTACGGGGGATTCCCTCCCTCGATTCCGACTGAGGCGCGATAGGTCAGGTTATGCGTCGCCGAGGGGAGGGTGGGCCTGGAAATGGAAAGGCGTTCGGGGGCGATCTGAAGGCTCGTCGTCAATTCGTCTTTTCGGGAGTTCGCGTCAGTGACTGTGACCGTGATAGATCCTCCACCGGAGGTGGGGGTTCCCGAGAGGACGCCGGTGTTGGGGTCGATATTGATTCCATCGGGCAGGCCGATGGCGCTCCACGAATAGGGTTCGGCGCCGTCGTAGGCTTCGATCTGATGTTCGTAGCCATGGCCGACCGCGCCGGAACCGAGCGGGATATCCTTAATGGTCGGCGATTCCATCGTTCCCACCTTCCGCCGGAATAACAACCTCGGTCCCGACCCCACAACAACGGCCGGATCGTCGCCGCCGCCGGTGAAGAGCGTGTCGCCGCCCCGAGCCAAAGGCCGGAGTCCCACCACATCCGGAGTATTCTCGGGAAACCAGTTCACACCGCCATCGAGAGACACCAAGATCGCCTCTTTCCCGGCGTCGCTACCCGACATCATGATCCATTTCGGACCGAGAACCAGGAGATCATAAAAAGTGTATTCGGAATAACCCTCGAGAATCCGGCTCCAGCTTGCGCCCCCATCGGTCGTGCCCAGCACCAATCCGTCATCGCCAACAATCCATCCCCGCATCGCATCCGCGAACCGAATGGATTTCGGTCGGTTTCCCCCTTCGAACTTTGAACCCGTCCAGTTCTCGCCGCCATCAGTGGTCCGCAATACGTTGCCGCCTTCTCCGACCACCCATCCATGGTTTTGATCCAAGAACCAAATGTCGGATGCGTCAAAGGAGATGGATGTTTCTTTGGTTGCCCATGCCACTCCTCCGTCCATCGTCCGAGCCAACTGGCTGCCGCGACCCGCCACCCAGAAATCTTCAGTCGAAAAGAAATGGGCCGCGAAGGTTTGTTCCAGCGGTGTTTCCAGTGGAATGAAAGTGGCCCCGGCGTCGGTGGTATGTAAAAGACCTTGGACAGGATGGCTGAAGCTGTATTGGGGAATGAGAAAGGCCTCCATCTCGGTGAGCAGATGGATTCGGGAATTATCTCCTAAACTCTCATCGATCATGCTCTTGAGACTCCAGGTCTCGCCGCCGTTCGTGGTGTAAATAATCTGATAATCGAAGGACCCATCCATCACGGCGATTCCCACCGAGTCGTTGATGAAGGAAAGTTGGAAAAAGGAATCGTAATCGGGAACTTCAATTCGTTCCCAACCCCCCAACGCTGCGGTGGAATGGATGAGGGCGATTACAACGAAGACGTGGGTAGAAAAATTTCGGCAGAATGGCATCAGGTCATTGGCTCCTTAGGCAGTGTCGGGTTTCAATTCGAATCTCTAGGGGATAATCCTATCGAAAGTTAAAACACTACCACAATGAGCGCAAATCGGCACCCGAGAATATGCCTGTGCAGAAAAGCCGAGCGGCCTCCGGGGTTCTTAACCCGGGAGGCCGCGAGTGGCTTCGAAAGATCGTAAGATCTTAGTAGTAGCAGTGAGGGGTGTAGTGCGAGTAAGTGTAAACCGGGGTGTAAGGAACATAATAATCATTGCAGTGGCTATAGGTTGGGTAGTAAGAATAACCGCCACAATTTCCGTAATTGTAATGACCCGCCTGAGCGGTGCCGGGGACAAATGCGAGGGAGAGACAAACTACTGTTAAGACGATGGCTGAGGTAAGGGCTAGTTTTTTCATAATGGGCCTCCTGGAACAACGTTTTTTACATTTTTTTGTATCCCTTTCTGGGATCGTGTTTGAAGTTTTGAAGTCTTACCGATTTCAAGTTTCCCTTTCGGGTTTGTTTTCTATCGGCTGGCTTCGATTGAGTAACGATGGGGGGTGGGATGATTTGCGGGTTGAAATGAAAAAAGTTTCGCGCCGAAAAAACGCAGATCTGCAATGAGCCACCATCCCGCATCAGTAGCGGGCGGATTCTGTTGGAATAGAGACGGATTTATCCTTCGATGACTAAATTTACCGCTTCCTCCACATCCATCCCCACATCCAAACCTTTGGCTCGAAATGTCTTGCCTAGTTGGGCGTTGCCTAATCCCTCGACCTGATCATCGAAACCGGTACATACCCAAATGGGTTTTCCTTCATTCGCAGCGGCTTCGGCGGTCCTCCAGGTTCCGCCATCCGGGTTGGCTTCGACCACGATGAGCACATCGCACCAATTTGCGATCCAACGGTTTCGGCGCATCGCTTCGCCCACATTCCAGTTTTCCCAAGGGGATGTTCCTGATATGACCAAGAGAGGGGATACCGAACCGCTGTGAAGTTCGGGAAAATGTTGTTTGTTACGTCGGAGGAATCGAAGAATTCCTTCTGGGATCGCGGCGATGGTTGAGGCGCCGGTTGAAAGCGATCCCTGGTGAGCGGCGCGATCGATCCCGCGGGCCATGCCGGATAAAGTCGGGACACCTTTTCTCCCCAAGGCTTCCGCGAGGTCGTGGGTGAATTGCAGGCCTGGGTCGGTTGGGTCACGGCGGCCGACAATCCCGACAACCTTTGTGGCTTCGAGCGCCGATGTGTCTCCCAAAAGTGTCAGGAACTTCCATTCCGGCCCTTGTCCCAACCGCGGTAATCGAGCGAGGTGGTGGGCGCGGAAAAAGACTTCGACCTCGGTCGATTCGAAGACCGCTTGAGTTTCTTCGATCTCCTCATCCGAGGATTCGGGTGGAAGTATCGCCCTCGCGATTTCTCTCGGGTTAGGATCGTCCATTCCGAAGTTCAGCTCTCCGCTTCGATCGCTTTCACGATGGAGGCCTTGAGCCAGTTGATTTTCTGGGGGTCTTCGAATTTCCGACGATTCTCGTTGAGGACATAAAAGGTGTCGAACACGCGCTGCTCTTCGGTGTGAATCCGAGCGAACCGGATGTCCAGGCCATACTTCGCAAGCACCGAGGTGATCTGCACCAGAAGTCCGACAGAGTCCGCACAACGGACTTCGATCAATGTGAACTGTGGCGAAACTTTATTGTACACCTCGACCATCGGTTCGAACCTGAACCGCCCCGTCTCTTGGGATTTCAGCATCTGCGGATTCCAGGATTCATTCCATTCATCCTGGAGGGAGGCGACCGTTCGTTCGATGATTTTGTCGCGTATCTCCTGACGCAGGGAGGCGCCTTCCTGGTGCATGACATGAAGGGTGTTGATCGCATCGCCATCGTCGCGAATGAAGATTCGCGCATCCGCGATGCTAAGGTTCAAACTCGAAAGTGCACGCGCCGTGCGCATGAAGTTTCCGATTCGCGAGGGTTGAATGGTCACCACTTCGATGATGTTCATCATCGATTGGTTGCATCCGACAATGGGTTTCTCGCGTGTGTATTTACGGAGCAGTCGGAGATGGAAGTGAACCTGCGCAGGTTCCATCTGATCGATGTAGTTGGAGGGCATCCGGCTGATGAACCGCTCGGCATCGCTTTCGGACAGATCGCGAGGCAGAGTCGCCAAAAGCTGGGTTACTGATTCTCTTCGTTGGCGTTCGATACTCAATTCCGCGGAAACTCGATCATCGATGACACTTCGGACACTGCGGTAGAACTGATGCAACATGGTCAATTTCCATTCGGTCAGCAGATCGGTGTTCACCGCCCAGATATCGGCTAAGGTCAGCAGGTAGAGGTAATCCAATCTCTCCAATGAGTTACACCACATCGCGAAATCGTCGATGGTCTTGTAGTCCTGGGTGTCGAAACGGAAAGCGATTTTGGCAAACTCCAGGTGTTTCTCGACCAGGAAAATTACCAGCTCGGTCTCGGGGACATTCATGTTCAGTCGCTTACATACCTCGCAGGCGATCTCTGCGCCTTTAATATGGTGATCGCCACCCCGGCCTTTCCCAATGTCGTGGAGAAAGGTCGCCAGGTAAAGGAGCGCGGGTTTCTCGATCCTTCTGAACAGCGCCTGGATTTCTTCGAGAATGGTCGCGGCCTGGGTGCTGTAAATCGGGAGCGTGAGGGTATCGTCGAATTCAGCGGGAGGTTCCTCCCCTTTACCGATAATCTTCGTCGATTCTTTTCCCCACCAACGCCATTTGCGCATCGCTGCGGGAAACCTGCTCTGAATTTCGCTGTGTTTCAGACAGGGGCTTTCCGGTTCCTGAATCTCAGCGAGTCCATCGAGTATCTCGGTGGTGATCAATGAGTGTTCATCGACAGTGTACCGATGGTACAAGTCACGCCTGGGCAAGAATCGAATTACTTTGAATTCTGGGATAAAAGCGTCCATGAACCAAGTCTCGTAAAAGGTGCGAAAGAGAGGGCCAACTCGACCCCTCTTGGCCATGAGTTCGAGAATGGTTTCCCCGATATCTTTCCGGGAAGAGAACTCCGAGGGTCTCGCGGTGCTCAAGTGTTGGCTCAATTCGGTCAGGAGGTCCCCATCCAGCGAACAGGCAGTTCTTTGTACAATTTCAAATATCTGGATGATTCGATGAGGGTGGTTGATGAAAAACGTTTCGGGGTTGTTCACCCTAAGAATTCCCCCGCGAAGGATAAACCCATCGCCCATCTTTTTGGATTGAATGCGTTCTTGGAGTCTCTTGGGTGGGGAAGGTTTCAAACAGCGATTGGTCATTCGATCCGCGAACTGCTGGATTCGATAGGCGGCCGAATAATAATCCCGCATCAGACTCTCTTCTGCGAGGTTGACCCCCTCATCCCGATACCCGAACGATTTAGCCACCTGCTCCTGAACTTCGAAACTCAGTTTATTGGAGGGAGTTTTTAAAGTCAGGTGAAGTTCGTTTCGAATACGAAGAATGAAATCGACCGCAGTATGGAGTTCGCTGTAAAAGGGTTCGCGAATGAGTCCGCGTCTGCGAATCCCGGCCAGTGAGGGAATGCCATGCATAGCGATAGCCAACCAAAGACCGTGGTGAAGATCGCGCAATCCCCCCGGCCCTTCTTTAAGATTCGGTTCCTGGAGAAGGACTGTGTCTCCGTATCGATGGTAACGAACCTGACGTTCGTGTTCTTTTTGACGGATGAAATGCTGGGTCCCGCGACGGACCAGCCAGTTCCGGTACTTCCGATGGAAATGGTCGAAGATCTGTCGATTTCCCGCGAGGAGACGGTTCTCCAAAAGGGCGGTACGAGTATCTGTGTCCTCCATCGCCGCCCGGAGGCAGTCATTGTAAGTCCTTGCGGCATGACCGATTTCGAGACCGGTGTCCCACAAGGTCTGCAGTGTGAGTTTGATGATCTCGGTCTCGACACGGGTGAGAGTCGACTTATGGAGAAACAACAGGTCGACATCCGATTGGGGGTGAAGGTGTGCGCGGCCATATCCCCCGATGGCAATGAGAGAGACACGCGGGGGTTTTGCGGAGAGGTCTTCTCCAGTCCGTTCGGTGGCGATCCTCTGAGCGTTCTGCCAAGCCCGTACCACAATCTGGTCCATGAGCGCAGTCATCTCTTCCACCACCTGAAGACCGCCGACTCCGGCGCGTTGTCGGATGTTGACTTTCTTCAGACCTTCTTTATGGAGATCGCGCAATTCATAAACAAAGGGATCCAAACCGGGAAGGAGCTTAGTGGTTGTGGCGGTCACAATTGATTCGGTTCTCCTACAATCCTTAGCGGTTTCCCTTCGGGACACTGAAAGTCGACTCCCAGTGTCTCGAGAATGGTGGGCGCCAGATCGATGATACTTGGAGATGCATCCCCCACCTTCCGGTTACTGTACAGAATTCCAGGGGTCAGCGTCGGGTCGACGCCACAATGGTCGCCGCTCCATTTTTCCATGTTATCGCTGATCACTTCGGGTGAAATCCCTCCCAGAGTCGATTGCCATCCGACCCGATAGCCTTCTTCAAATCCAACCATCAAGTCGGGAAAGGTGACTTTATCCGGGTCGGCGAAGGGTCCCTCATACGTTTCGGTTCCGAAATAAACCCGGCGGACCACTTCCTCGCCTGTGTTTGGGTCTCGGTAAGATTCTAAACCACGAGCGATTTCTTCACAAACCGCCCGATAATCGGCCTTGCTGACATACCCAGTGGTCTCTCTCTCCTTCAAGTTCACATAGATAGTGGCAAGCCCGAGGGCGAAGGCCTGAGTTTTCTTCCATTCGACATAATACTCCGACCGGGTAACCTCATCGATGGGATCGTAAACTTCTGTTTTGAAGAAATCCGATTTTCCGCTAAAGAGATCGTCGAGGTTGTATTTCCTGGTGACTTTGCCAGTCAGCTCCATAAAGGGGTTGGATTTGTTGCCTCCCGGACCATGGGTGGAAAGCCAGGTGTTCAGATTGACCGCCTTTCGAAAGGACCGGAAACCATGATCCGAGATGACAAAGAGGTCTGTGTTGGCCTCATCGATTCTTGTCTGTATCTCCCCGACAATCTCGTCCATCTTCTCATAGGTCTTTTGGATGGAGTCGCCATATTGTTCAGCGAGGTCCGCGTCATACATCGGGTGCTTTGGATCGATGAGCCTCCACATCATGTGGCTCACACGGTCGGTCGATGAAAAGACGGCGACATAAAGTCCCCAGTCATCCTGTTCGAGGACATCGATCGCCATCTCTTTTCTCTTTTCCATGATCTCGAAGATGTCTTCCATGAAGGCCTTTTCATCGAGAAAACCTTCCTTGAGGGCCGCCGAATCGGCTGCCCATCCCCTCGTTTTGAATAGGCCGATCCGTTCGGCGAGCTTGGCGGTGGCATTCCCCGGATGACAGATTGCCAGCGGGGGTTTCTCGGGACTGATTTCGATGGGGGAGACATACAGACGAACATGCGGGCTGACCGATTCCAACCTGACTTTGCAGATACCATGTGCCGATATGAAAGGGGTGACTTCGAACTTGACTCGGTACCAGTCGCTCCACTTCCCCACCTCGACATGATGGGTTTCTTCGTCGATTCGAACCTCTGCTCCATTCTCCGCTTCCGACTTCTTCAACGAGAGGGGCATGGTCAGACGAGTGGGCGTATCGATTTCTGCCTCAAGTTTCTCGTACTCGGCTCGGTTGTTTCTGTTGGAGAGGTCTTTCCGGAGCTCTTCGATGCGGATTCTCTTAACCGCTAGATCCTGTTTCCAAACGGGCGACAATGGTCCGACCAGCTCCCCCTCCAACCGCCCGCCTTTAGCCGCTTTAAGTTCGGTCACCGCGCCACCGAACTCAGTCCGATTAAACTCGGAAAGAGTCCTTGGGTCGTCAGTCAGATAAAAGTAAGTGGCTTGTGTTCCGCAAAGGTCGGGAACCCCGAGTCCCGAGATCGCGAGACCATTGGGAAGTTTGGGAGGTGAGAAGGTGCAGGGCACCAGAACAAGTGCGGTTTTGATCCCCTGCTCCGCAGCCAAATCCCAGAATGCCGTCCCACCTCGTTTGTTGATGACTTTCGGGGGTTTGACCGGGATGCCTTTCCAAAAATACGGGTCTTCCTTTCCCACAAACGATTCTGGGCTGGGAATATAGGTCGGATCCTCGGGGGTCCGTGTGAGGAAATCGTAGACTCCGTGGTGTCCAGGATTGCCGCCCACCGCAAAGGAACTCCAGGAGACCGGGGACATCGAGGGAATGGTCGTACCGAGTTCGTGAAAGGTACCGGTTTCGGCCAGCCTTGATAGGTTGGGAAGGAGACCCTTTTCCATGTATTCGCGGCACAAGCGCGGATCGACTCCATCGAATCCAAGCACCACGACTTTCCTTGGAGGATCGACAACCGGGACACGAGTCGCTTGCAGGTAGATCGCTCCACCGATAAAGGCGATGGCGAAGAGATAGGCGATTGCGATTCGGAGTTTCTTGCGAAAGGGTATCTTTCCCTGGGGGGCCTGTTTCTTCGGTTTATTCATGCGGCGCATTCTAGAGGGGAGGGTTCTAGGGGACAAGGGAGACTTGGCGTTGGGTTTGTAGAATCACGAAAAACGCGGAAGAGGCCGAATGACACGAAGGACGGAAATCGAAGATTTTTGTAGCGGTTCTTCCGCGACTTTCCGGCTGCCTCCGTGCTCTTCCGTGATTCAATGGTTTTTTTTACTCTTCCCAACCACCGCAGATTACGGGTCAGGAGAAGATTGTGAAACTAGCCGAACGTATCAGCCGGATCGATTCCTCGGGCATCCGAAAAGTCTTTGCACTCGCGGCCAATATGGAGAACCCCTGCAACCTCTCCATCGGCCAGCCCCACTTCGATCTCCCCGATCCAATAAAAGAAGTAGGAATCGAGGCGATCAAAGCAGGCCACAATCGGTACACACAAACCGGGGGTAACTCGAGTCTGAAGGATAGGGTTCGCGCAAAACTTTCCACCAAGAAAACCATAGACAAGGATGGGGTCCTGGTCACCTCGGGAACCTCAGGCGGCATCCTGCTTTCGTTCATGGCATTGTTCGACCCGGGAGATGAGGTGCTTTGTCCCGAACCTTATTTTGTGATGTATAAACATCTCCTGAATCTCATTGGGGTCAAACCAGTGTATGTGGATCTCTATCCGGATTTTCGGATGACTCGCGAACGGCTGGAACCGATGATCACTGAAAAGACCAAAGGGATTCTTCTGAACAGTCCCGCGAACCCGACCGGGATCGTGGCCAGCCGTGAGGATTTGGCGGGTGTGACCGCCCTCGCCCGAGAAAAAGACCTCCTTGTCATCTCGGATGAGATCTACGATCTCTTTGTCTATGGCGATCCCTTTCTTTCGATTGGCGATCTCTATGAGAACTGTCTGATTTTGGGCGGGTTTTCGAAAACCTACAGCATGACCGGGTGGCGTCTCGGTTATGCGGTCGGACCTGCGGATGTCATCAAGGCGATGGAAGAGCTCCAGCAGTACACCTTTGTCTGCGCGCCCAGTGTCGGGCAGGCGATGGCGGAAGCGGCCCTCGATTTCGACATGACTCCCTACCGTGACGAATATGCCAAGAAACGTGATCTCATCTACGAGGGACTTAAAAACGTTGTCGAAGTCGAGAAACCGGGGGGGGCTTTCTACATTTTTCCAAAGGCTCCCAATAACGATGGTGATGCCTTCGTGGCCGAGGCCATCAAGAACGACCTCCTGATCGTCCCGGGCAGTGTCTTCTCCGAGAAGAAGACCCACTTCCGAATTTCGTTCGCGGCTGAGGAAGCGACGATCAAGCGGGGGTTGGAGATTTTGAAGAGGTTGGCGGGTGGGTGAGGAACAAGGGCCAATTCTTAGTTTGGACCACCGTTTAGGGGAACACCTCACCCTCCACCTCACTCCACAGCCCATAATGGGTTTCGAATCGGGTCTTCACCGAGAGTTTCGTTCCACCTTTCTCGAACCCATCTCCAACAACGATCTCGGTCGACGCTTCCGGCGCCAGATCCTCGACCATTCCCTCATCTCTTAATACCGGCCCCTCATAAATCAGGTACGAAATCTTCCGGAGTGTGAAGGGGCGCTTGTTGGTTAATTGGATGGCGCCGTCGGTGAGGTAATCGTCGATTTCGAGATCGGCGAACGCCTCTTTGAAAGCTCTCTCCAAAGTCGGGTTGGTCCACGCCGTGTTGTCATCGGTGATGACCCCGGGGTGACGGTCGATGTTCTCGCGAAGTTGATAAAAGAAACCGCCGGGATGTTCGGGAGAAAGTTCCGCAGCGAACATCTCATTGATGGCTCGGGCCCCCTCGGTGTACACGGGACCATACCAGTTATTGTACTCGCAATAGATGACGGGCAGGTTGGCTTTCGCGCCGAAATCCTGGCTGGCGTGGATGAGTTTCTTCAGCTCCTCGAGCGGTGTGTAAGGGCGATAGTAATAGTTGATGCCCATCACATCTTGGCCGATGAAACGATCCTGCCCTGTGAGGTTGGCATAGACCACCGGGCGACGGTACGGGTCCATCGCTTTGTAGTGCGGGTAGAACATCGCGAGGAGATCGTCGGTCTCTCCGGTCACCTCGTTGAAATTGTTCCACAACCACATCGCGGGTTTGTTGACATAGTGGGGGATGAACCTTCGGGTGATCTCCCGCATCCGTTTCATCGGGTGGGGAGCATGGCGTTCCTTGAGGACATCGGTGCTGGTGACGCTAAACGGAGCCAGGACCATCCAGCCCATGTTCTCTTCTTGCGCGACATCGAGTTCCCAGGGGGGTGGATAATCGCCGCGAATCATGTTGAACCCCATCCGCTTCAGAACTCGCATCAGAAGCCGTGTCCGCTCCGGACTCTGCCCAATCAATCCATGTCCATTGACACCTTTCACATAAAAAGGTTCGCCGTTGAGATAGAGTTTGCCTTCGCGGGTCTCCCAGACAGGGGCGATGACTCTTCGCTCAATGGCCGGTTTTCCTTTCTCTTGAACTTGAAGGATGTACCATCCCAGTCCCGGTTCAAGTTCTAATTCAAGGGTGGGCTCTTTTCCGATATCCCACTCGACAGTTTCCCGTAGCGCTCCATCCGCATAGGCGGTGACCTTCACAGGCGTTGTCGGTGCTGTTGACCCCGCCTGAACACTGAGACTGATCGGTACAACAAACCCATTGTCTCTCCGAAGGATGTGATTCGCTTTATCGACATCGACCCGGAAAGGTTCGGAAAGATCGATGCGGGTTTCCGCGTGCGAAACAAAACCTTCGGGAAGATGGATGGCAAACTGGGCGAGCAGCTCGCCAGCGATGGATGGAGATCCGGCATCGAAACTGATCTTGGTCTCGCGTTGGGGTTGAAGGGTCGCTTCGGTCAGTCCGCCCGAGGATTGAAAACCGCCCGGTGTATCGAGGCTCATTCGAATCCGGGATTTGATTTCCTCTTCCCCATAATTCACCAGAGTCGTCAAACACGCGAGCGCTCCGCCGAGCGGGGTTGGGATCATTCGGATGTCCGTGATCTCGATGGGGTGAGGTGTCACATACAACCTACCGATTTCATACCGCTGACCGTAGGCTCTCGGTTGATCCGGTTTCTCGTTGTCGAGCCAGAGAAAGTTTCCAGACTCATCCCAAAGCGAAAGATAGAGACGGTGGCGCCCCTCCCGAATGGCGGGTCTGTGGATGGGCTCCGTGCTTCCGGGTGGGAACTCGTGGGGAACCTGGAAATCGAAAGTTGTCGATGCTTTCCCATTCTTCCAATCGCCCGCTGCTATTCTGGAATCGGCTCGGATCGGCGTTTCAATTCGAAGATCGTCGGTGATCTCGAGGCGCGCGGTCAGTGTCTCCGACTTACGGATACCCAAAGACTCCCATGGGACGGTCATCGAGTAAGTTGCCCCCATGATGAGATTCAGCGCGGGAAGATCGACATCCCCGAAACGATAGTCGGTCAGATGAATCGACGGGTCGAGGCACTCTTCCACATAATCGAGGGTCCGATCGACCAGGGTGAACTCGGCTTCGGCAAGATTGCTTTGAGCATAGTCAAGTAGACTCAGCGCGGCGGTCGCCTCTAGCGCCGTATCGCTCCCTTTGTCTTCTTCGTTCTCGTAACTCTTTTCGGCACGTACTCTCAGTTCCTCAAATCTCTGTTTATACTGGTCATCCGTTCGATACGCGAAAAACCGAGTGACCTCGGAAAGGGTTTTTTCCCCGTTCCCTTTCGCCTCCACCAACCGGAGTGTCAGTTTCACCTCGCCTGGTTCGCGGGGCAATTGTTCGAGGGCGCGAGTGAATTCAGAGGCGGTATCTCCCAAGGACACCTCGCCATTCTCTAGATCTTCCAGAACAAAAACATATCCTTGGTTCGCTTCTTCATGGCGAAACTCCCCGCGAATTGTCAGGCCCTCGGTTCCCCGGTCACGCACATTTAGGAACGAGCGAAACTCGGGAACATTTTCGTCGTTCGAACCCGAGTCCACAAATAGAATGCTCCGGGAGATCGACAGATCGAGAAGGGGCGGTTCGACCGGAATCTCATTCTCGGAGATCGAGAAATAGGCGAGATGGACCTTCCCGCTCCAAGCCTTGATACCGACTCGGCCTTGCTTGGGGTTTGGGTGGTCGAGTTCGATGGGCCAACCCTCCGGTTCGGGAGCGACTGCCGACCAATACTTCGCCCGGATTTTCCCCTCGCCAATTCTCACCTTCTGCCACATCCATCCGGATCGATTCCAGGTATCATCGTGGGTCAGACCGAGGTGAATTTTTTCCGCCATCGGTTCGGCGTCCATTCCCGCTTTTTGGTACTTGATCTGGAAACCCTTATCTGAATCCTGTTCCACCAAAAAATGGGCGCGACGATCCCTTGTGTTTCGCGGCACGGTCAGGTCATCCGGGTAGTCGGCTTCGAAAACAATGATCCCATCGGCGTCGTGTTGTTTCGGGTTGGGATCCTTCCAAAGGGCCAGGATCGTACCCTCGGTAATACGCACCCCTTTTGCGAGAAGCAGTACCTCTTCGCCACGGAGGTAGACGATATTAGGGCCGTAGCCGTTGGTCACAGTACAGTCCTCATCTACTAGGATTTTTCCGCCACCTTTTAGATCGAGGAACTCCCATTGGTCGAGGGACTGACAGTCGGTTTCAAACAGGGTGTCGTTGACAAAGAGAGGTTGAGCACAGCAAGTCAGAGCAAGGGCGCTGGATACCCAGATTGCGATGGGAAGGAGAAAGCGGTTGAACATTCGAACTGTTGACCTCCGATTTGTACGGAATTCCGTGGGTGCCCTCGGCTCATTTCACGAAACACCTGTGGGGCGGTGAGCAGGAGCATTGTAAGATGAATTGGTGCCTGGGTAATCCACCAACTCTGTTAGTAGGACACGTGAGTTCGTTGGATGAATCCTGCGATTGGAGCAAACACTGTAAACAACACCTTACAAAAAAAGATTGCCCCAAAAACTCTCCTGTGTTAGTTTGACCTAACATTTTCTTATCATTCCTCAGACGAGAGGTGTACTCATCATGGGCAAACAAACAATCAATTGGAGTCAGCGAATCCCTCACCGACATGGGGCTTGTTTTAAGGACCTAAAGCAGTTTAGAGGATTTACTTTGATTGAGCTCCTGATAGTGATCGCCATTATCTTGATCCTGATCGCGATCGCTCTCCCTAATTTTCTCGAGGCTCAGATCCGGGCCAAGATCGTCCAGTCCCGTGCCGACATGCGCACGATCGGCATCGCCATGGACACCTACCTGATCGATTGGCGGATGTATCCGCCTGATCACGATCCTAATGACTTTGCTCAAAACGGTTTTTATCAGCTCACATCGCCTCTCTCGTATCTGACAGAATTCCCTAACAATCCCTTTGCCACCGGAACTTCCGGGTTGGGCGATCCAGGGGATGAATTCGGGTACGAGATGGGATCAACCGGTCTCACTCCACGGTCGGTGATGTTCGGGAGGGCTGTCCGGGCCAATGTCCATACCTTCAATATTCAGAATTATGCCCCGGACACCGATGACGATTGGCACGGCAACGATGAATGGCCATTCTGCGGTGGAGGTGGAAACCCTTGCCAGAACGGCGGTTGCAATTGGACCAACTACAGTCCGACCAATGGGACTAAATCCAATGGCGATCTCAATCACACCGGTGGCGAATTCCGTAACGGCACCTACTGTGTCGATGGCTGGCAGCATATTGTCGGAAAATTTATCTGACCCCCATTTGGTGGGGAATTCAGCATCATCGAATTGGGAAGGAAGGAGATGCCTACCCGAAGCATGGGAGCTCCGACCATGATTTCCCTGAGCATGGAAAACGCCTGCAGATTGTTCAACGACTGGGACCATGCTAAAATCTGTAAAATCTATATCGTGTGATAGGCGGATCAAGAATGAAAAAATACCCAGATGTTCCAGATACTATTATTGCCAAGAAGAAAGTTTTCTGTAATCGTAAACTAAAGCAGTTTAGGGGGTTCACGCTTATCGAACTCCTTATCGTCATCGCAATCATCCTGATTCTGATTGCGATTGCCTTGCCCAATTTTCTTGAAGCTCAAATACGGGCGCAAATCGTCCAAACCACTGCTGACATGCGTACCATTGCGATCGCCATGGATTCGTACCTCATTGATTGGGGGATGTACCCCCCGGATCACGACCCCAACGACTTCTCTCAAAATGGGTTCTATCAGCTGACCACGCCTCTCGAGTACATAACAGATTTTCCCCAGAATCCTTTTGCGTTAAATTCTGGATTGGGGGACCCTGGCGGCGAGTTTGGCTATGAAATGGGATCCACCGGGATCCTTCCCAGGTTCGTGGCGTCGGGAATGGCGGTTCGCGCACGGGTTAACGCCTTCAATATCCAGAGTTATGCGCCAGACCACCGGGATAACTGGAGTGGAAATGATTCCTGGCCCTTCTGCGCTCCCCCTGGCAATGCTTGTTCGGCGGGCGGTTGCAACTGGATCAACTACAGCCCCACCAACGGGACTAAATCGAGTGGTGACATCAATCACACCGGGGGCGAACACCGTAACGGCAGTTACTGCATCGATAATTGGCAACAGGTCTCGGGGAAATACATTTAAGCGAATTGGTTGGAGATTCGAGACCCTAGTTGAACGCACGAAGAGTGATCGGATTTCGCGCCTAGAGGTTCTTTAGGAGGGTTCAGGGGTTCATGCCCAATGCGCCGGAATTGGTGGAAAGAGGTCCGCGCCTGATCGGGGGATTCCTTTTAGGGATCGGAATGGGTTCTGTCATCGGTATGCTTGCGGGGTCTTTCGCAGGTGGTGGCGCGAATCCTCAGGCATTCGCGGTAATGGTGGCGATACTTGGAGTTTTCGGATTAGGTGCTTGGGTGAAACAAGGAGCCCAATCGATTGGAGGCCGCCGCGCGTTTGTGGGCGGAGTCATGGGGTCCATACTCGCCTTTGGGTTGGTCGTCGCCTCGGGACTTTTCCTCGGTTTCGCGAGTTCTCTCATTCCTGTTTACTTTCTGGTTTGTGGCTTGGGAGGCGCGGCTGGTGTGTGGGCTCAACATCGGTTCTATGGGTAATCCTTGTTCTCGCAGGTGGAGGTTTTTCGAGAGGATCGAGAATGTCGATGAGATCCATGGGTTGTGTGAATCGTGGGATACCTCGCAAGGGGACGGTTTTGGCGGCTCTTTGAACCAATTACGCTTGCATCCGTAACACGACCGTTCGAACAAACCGAACAAAGGAGCATTCAATTATGATCTTCGGCAAATGCACTAAGCGGATATCGGATGGATTCACGCTGATTGAACTACTGATTGTCATCGCGATCATCCTCATCCTGATCGCCATCGCGCTTCCCAACTTCCTCGAAGCCCAAACACGGGCCAAGGTTGCGGCGGTACGAGGCGGCCTCCGAACGATCCAGATCGCTTACGAATCCTACTTCACGGACTACGGTCAATATGTCACATCCCATCGATTCAGTTTTCTCTATCGGAACAACCCCGCGCAGTGGGTCGGGTGCGACATGCGCCTACTGTCCACGCCCATCCCTTACATCAAGGGTGAACTTCCGCGCGACCCTTTTACGAATAAGGACCCGTTCACGAACAAACTCGACAACCCGGAGTCATTCTTCGTGGCCTATGCGGTCGCGCGCGCAGCCGATGGTTCGATCCGATACAATACCCCGGGCAATGGCCCTTTCGGAACCATCCCGCTGCCTTTCGACAGTTGGATGGGATGGAGCGCCGGTCCCGACAACGCGGCGCAAACGGGCGGATATCGTTCGGAGCAAACCGTGCTCGAGAGCGGGCAAAGCGGGGTGCTGGAGTACTACCCGAACTATCGAGGAGTCAAGTACAGCGCAACCAACGGATCGAAAAGCATGGGTGATATCTACGTCTTCGGCCCGGGCGCTATTCACAACTACTGACGCCTGAATGAACAGGGATCGATGACAATTGGTGGCAATTTCTGATTTGCTCGGCCCTTACCCATCTGAAGTAGTTTCGTCGAACTTCAAGGATGATGGGATCTCTGGGGGTTAGGAGGTTTCATCGTGGACATATCAAAATCTGCTAACTTTGATTCAGTTCCATTTCAACCCAATACCAACGAATGTAATCGCCACCCCCATCGTTAAAACCGTCCGAAACAAAATCAAGATCTCCATCCTCATCCATATCCAGAAAGGCGCCACGGGCAACCCATCCGCCAAGAATCCGCTGTTTCTTTTTGAATTTATTTTCCACGTCTCCGAAAAGGATCCAAAGAGTTCCATCAGCCGGATCGGAAATCCAAGGATCAATGAAACCGTCTGCATCGATGTCATCAGCACCAGCAGAATGAGGGACAGAAAGACCCGGTTGGAGGATGCTCCCCGGCGATGATCCATCGGAAGACAGGTGGATTGACCACGAAGAAGTATTCATGGTCAATCTGTCTTCGATCCCATCACCGTCAGCATCTACACCAATTCCATAAGAACGACGTGACACGATCTCGTGAGTTTTGATCGCGGCTCGGACGTCTTCCCAGACTTCGGGGGAATCCGGTATGGGATGTTCTTGAACGACGGTCATTCGGTCCGTGTGGTCTCGGGTCACTATCCTGAAGTAGACTTCCATCCCACCAATCCAAAGGAGAAAAATTCCCAAAATTATACCTGGAGGCGAAGTGATGGATTTCAGGACTTGGTGGGACCGTCCACGATTTTCGTGTGAGTCCGGTTTCGGTACCGTCTTCTCGAGGCTATTCATCGAATCGTTTCAAGATATCCGACCTGATCTGAATCCATTCTATGTGTTTGCGTAAACGCCAACAAGATTTCTTTTCATTCACATTGGTATTCACTCTTCCGACTCTATTCTTTCGAAATACATGGCAGGCGAAACCACTTCCACCCCCTCAATCTCCTTTCCATAAAAAGGTCCAAAATGTTTCTTGTCGCTGGTGATGAGAAACTTTGCACGAGCATTGATCGCAGCTGCGAGGATCGGTCGATCCTTTTCCGGCAGATCGGCCAACTCAGCGATTGGTGTCTGCCCAACAGAAAGATCCTCAACCTGTGTGACGGCCAGCAGGTCTTCCAGTTGACTGAGATTGTCGGGTCGTAATCGAGCCAAGTTGCGCCGAGCCTCTTCCGCCGCATAGGAAGAGGTTACGGTGTAGGTGCGCTTATTTTGCCAGATTCTTCTAAGTGGGGAATCGGAACGGTAAGCCGCCGAGAACAAGACGCAGGCATCGACAAATGCCCGAAGAGTCAATCACTCGACTCCAGTCGGTTTACAATGATCTATTGTGGCGGGGTCGAGTCCCATTTTCCGGACTTCTTTAACTGCGTCATCGTAGGAGGTCTTATCGATAGCTCCACCAAGGAGGAATTCAGCGACCCTTTCAGGAGCGTATTCTTCGATGGAACGGTCCTTGTCAGGTTTGAGGAGAATCCCGCCTTCAATACCTTCGACAGTCACGAAAGAACCCTTGCTGATTCCTCCACCACTCAAAAGACTGGGTGGAATCGAGACCTTTCCATTATCATCCACTCGTGTTCGGGCTGGTTGTTCCATCGAGATGATTCCTCTTCCGTTTATTCGAACTCATTCTGATTTTGAAGTTTTGGGAAGTCAACCTTTCATCCCTTCCAGGACCCTCCCACGGAGAAAGGGATTCCTCCTCAAGGTGCGCCGAGAAGGGAGTCTCGGCGCAGGCTGATCCCATGTGTCGGGGCGGAGCCACGACACAGCACCCTCTAGTCCCGCCCGGGTCCCAGCCAAAAACCAGTGGACAAACCCCGCTTATTCCGCTAGAAACCGCCCCCTTGACAGTTTTGTCGGGATTCCCCCACCGTAGGGGAGTCATACCACCACTACCAATGAAGAGGATTTCCCCGGTCCAGGATGGGTAAACTAGCGGTCATCACAGAGAAAGAAAGCGTCGCCCGAGATGTCGTCTCCGTCCTCGGCGGATTCGAATCTAAGAAAGACTATTACGAAAACGACGATTATGTGGTGATGTGGGCCATCGGCCACATCCTGACTCTCCCCTCTCCGGAAGAAATCGACGAAAAATACAAACGGTGGATGCTCCAGGATCTGCCCATTATCCCCGAGAAATTCGAACTGAAACCCGCCGACAAGATGAAGGGCCGCCTCGATATGATGGCCAAAGTCCTTAAACGGAAGGACATCGAGGGGATCGTCAACGCCTGTGATGCCGGTCGCGAGGGGGAACTGATCTTTCGCGAAATTGTGGAATACACAGGAACCGATAAACCGATTCAACGCCTCTGGCTTCAGTCCATGACCCCCGGCGCCATCCGCGATGGGTTCTCCACCCTCGAACCGGGAGAGAAGTACAACGGTCTCGCCGATGCTGCATGGTGTCGCTCTGAAGCCGACTGGTTGGTCGGGATGAACGCGACACGGGCAGTGACCAAGCGCCTCCAATCACGCAAACAGCGCGGTGTATGGTCGGCGGGACGAGTCCAAACACCGACGCTGGCCATCTTGGTTGATCATGAATTCAAGATTCTAGGATTTGAGCCACGCCCCTTCTGGCAGATCATCGGAACTTTTGGAGCCTCAGACCACAGCTACCCCGGCACTTGGTACGACCCCAAATGGGAGGGCAATTCAGAAGCAGGAGAGAAAGAGGATCGGATCTTCGATCTGGAACGCGCCCAGAAAATCCTGGAGGCGCTCCAAGGGAAATCCGGGAAAGCCTCGGAGACCCGTAAACCATCGAGAGAATCGGCGCCCCTTCCTTTCGATCTCACCACTCTGCAAAGGGAAGCTAACCGACGGTTTTCATTTTCCGCGCGTCGAACCTTGCAGGCCGCTCAAAGACTCTATGAACGACACAAGGTTTTAACTTACCCAAGGACCGACTCGAAACACCTCCCTGAGGATTATCACAGCCATGTCGATAAAGTGCTCGATGTCTTTTCGCAATCCAATGATTACGGTCCGTACGCCAACCATCTGAAATCGGCTGGTCTCCAGAACGCTGGCCGCATCTTCGACAACTCAAAGGTGAGCGATCACTTCGCGATTATTCCAACTGGAGAAACGCCACCCAAGCTGGATGGAGACGACGAGAAGATTTTCGATCTGGTCATGCGACGTTTCCTTTCAGCCTTTTACCCGCCGGCGGTTTGGAACCAGGTCGAACGCAAAACAGAGGTCGAGGGCGAATTGTTCCGCTCCAGAAGCCGGACCCTTCAAACCCCGGGATGGCGTGAGGTGTATGGGTCTGAGGAAAACACTGATGCCCAACTCCCCCCACTCGTTCCCGGAGAGGACAAAGCGGATGGCGTGGGAGTCAAAGGCGAATCCTTCGAGCTTGAGGAGAAACGATCCCGTCCACCCGGTCGAATCACAGAGGGCCGTCTGCTGGGGATGATGGAACGCGCAGGGAAAGATATCGATGACGAAGAGCTGTCCGAGGCGCTGGCGGAGAAAGGATTGGGAACACCCGCCACCCGCGCCGACACGATCGAGAACCTTATCTCCAAACAGTATGCCCAACGTCTCCGAGGCGCCCTCAAACCGACAGCGAAAGGTGTTCGCCTGATCGATTTTCTACACCGTATCGATTCGGCGGGGTTGGCCTCGGCGGAACTCACTGGGGAGTGGGAGAAACACCTCACTGAAGTCGAACACGGCCAGATGCCGAGGACCGATTTCATGAAGGGCATCTCTGAGTTCACAGTCGATGTCGTCGACAAGATCAAAGAGTTTGAGTATGACGATCTCTACGCCAAGGAACCCCCGATCGGAAAATGTCCGACTTGTGGGAAAGGCGAGGTCATCGAGTTCTTCTGGGGATACCGATGCAATCAGAACGAGCGTAAAACCGAAGAGAACGGGGACGCCGACCAGAGTTGCGATTTCATCATCTGGAAAGAGATCAACGGTCGGTATATGGACAGAAAGACTGCCAGCACCCTGCTGGAACGAAGGAAAACGGTTGAAATCCCGGGTTTTGTGAACTTTCAGGGCCAGGAATATGAAGCCGTACTCGAGATCGACGACTCTAATCAGGTGCGTGTCACCGGAGACAACGCTGGAGCCGATGAAGAGGAAGAGTCGACCGATGCCCCTCCGGTTTGTGCTTGCAAGAATGGCGAAGATTGTCAGGTTATCGAAACCTCCACTCGATATGTCTGCGAACGTCTCTATGAAGGAGGCGGGAAGAAAGCGAAGGACGTGAATTCGTGCGGGTTGGTTTTGCCGAAGCTGGTTTGCAAGCGCGAGATGCCGCGCGAGGAGGCCGATACCTATTTCGGCGATGGACGGATCGGTCCGCTGGAAGGATTCATTTCAAAGAGAGGGAGACCTTTCCCTGCCATCCTTTATATCAAAGACAATGGCCGGCATGGCTTCGAGTTCCTTCCACGAGAGAAGAAAGCAACCGCGAAAAAAACCACCAAGAAGGGTGTGAAAAAGACCGCCAAGAAAGCGGCGAAGAAAACCACGAAAAAATCGACCAAGAAAACGGTCAAGAAGTCAACGAAGAAAGCCGCTGCAGTCTCCAGCGAAGACCCACCCTTCTAGGGCGTGGTTGGATCAGTCGCTGAATCTATGAGCGAAACCTCTGGGGGAGAAGCGTCGGCTGTCGACGAATCAACCTGGCCGCTGGTGCCGGCGGGAAGAGAATCTTCAAACGGATCCTTGCCTTTGTAATCGAGTTCTCCCATTCGATAGTATTTTTCGTTAGCCAACGGTCCCCGGATAAGGCCCAAGTTCTCTTCGGCGAGAAAAGTGTCATCATACGTCCCCTTAAAACTGTAGGTGACCCAGGTGAAATAGACCAAGAGTACTATGGCTAATCCAATGAGGATTCTTGGTATCCATGTAGCGGGAGAAATCGATTCGGTCTGTTGGTTGTTCATTCCAGGTTTCGAATCCTTTCTATCAACTGACTATTCGATTCACCCTCAAACTTCGGGATCAGATAAAGTTTTCCACCCGACTCCTTGACCGCCGCGGCCTCAACGCAATTCTCACCGTAACTCGCGTCATTGACGTGAACATCCGGTTTGACTCTACGCACAAAGTCGATGCAATCACGCTCATCAAATAAAACGACGAAATCGACATACTCAATAGCTGCCAGGATCTCGGAGCGTTCCATTTCATTCCGAATTGGGCGTGAAGGACCCGTCCACTGTGGGTTGGATCGATCACTGTTCAACCCGACCACGAGGACATCCCCCTGTGATGCCGCATTCTTTAACATACGAATGTGGGAACCGTTGATGATGTCGAAACAACCATTGGTGGTGACAACGCTTTTTCCCTGTTTTTTCAGTTCGCCCAGATGGCGATCGATATCTTCTTGTTTCTCCAGGATAATTCCCATGTATCCGCTCTTTCTCGGTTGATGCGCGGTCGCTTCGTAAGGGCCAATTTTATTGAAATCACACCTTTAATCTTTTGAAAAAACGCATCTTCTGAAGCAAAAGCAACGCCTCTGCTCAGGTAAGTGTCTGCCCCGAAAAGAAGTTCGGGTTCGTTTGTCAGACCGTCAATAATAGAGTGGCCATTAAAGGTGTCAACCAAATCAAATCTTCCATTGTCGGCCAAATCCTAGACAACTACACCCTGCAAACTTGCGTTTTCTTACGAATCCAGCAAGAATAATAGTCTCAGCAGGGAAAAAACCCTTGACAACAAGGCAATTTAGTGATGATAATTGCCTTTACTTATTGAAGTTGAGAGATTAAACTTCATAAGGAGGATTAAATGACTGAGCAGGCCGCAACCCCCGAAGAGCCCCAAGGGGGAGGAAAATTCAAAACCGTACTCCTGATTCTCATCATCATGATGATTGTCGGTGTGGGTGCGGCTTTTTATGTGATGATGCCCGAGAAGGCGCCTGAACTGAAAGCCTATCAATGGCCGATCGAGGGTGAGGGCGGTCTCGAAGTGAGCACGACTCTCGGGGACAGTTCAGCAATGTTGATGACCCAAGTCCGGTTTGTGACTCGGCCCATCGATTTTGACACTCAACTGAGCGCTGCGGAAGAAGAATTGAAAGAAAAGCGGAGTATTATCGATAACATCCTCACAGAAGTGGGTAACAGTCTGGATTCCGAAACTTCGCTGGAAACCGATGAATTCAAGAGACGTGTGCGGAAGATGATGAATGATGAGTTAACACATTGTGAGATCGACAAGATATTGATCAAGGACTGGATCGTTCACAACGCGGGATAGAGAAGAGACCCCATGGCGGAAATACTTTCACAATCCGAAATTGACTCTTTGCTCAACGCTCTTTCCACTGGGACTATCGATGATGATGTCCAATCCACGGAACAGAGTAAAGGGATTAAGGTCTATGATTTTAAGCATCCCGATCGATTCTCCAAGGACCAGACCCGGTCGTTACAGATGCTCCATGAACATTTCTCCCGATTGTTTTCCACCTCCCTTTCAACTTACCTGAGAACCATCACAGAGGTGAAACTGGTTTCGGTCGATCAACTTTCTTACGACGAATTTATTAGATCGATCCCGAATCCGACCTGTGTCAATTTGATTGAGATGAACCCGCTCGATGGGAATGCACTCCTGGAGATCTCCCCTTCGCTTACCTTTGCGGTTATCGACCGTCTGATGGGCGGCAAGGGCCAGACCTTCAGAAAGAACAGGGAACTGACAGAAATCGAGCAGAGTATTGTGCTCAAGATCATCGAGCGGATTTTCGAAGGGCTTGAGGAAGCTTGGGCCGGCGTAGTCGCGCTCAGCCTCGAATTGAAATCGACCGAAACGAATCCACAGCTCTTTTTACAACTCTTCCTTCCAACCGAGATGGTCATCCTCATGACAATGGAAGTCAGCATCGGAGAGAGTTCGGGTACTTTTTGTATCTGTATTCCTTATGTGGTTCTTGAGCCTGTGGCCAACAAACTCTCCTCTCGGAGCTGGTTCTCGGGCCGGAAATCAAGCGAAGATTCCAAAAAAGATAACGCCATGGAAGTGCATGTCAAAAAGGTAGACCTTCCATTGACCGCGTTCCTTGGGAATGCGAGGTTGAAAGTGAGCGACATCCTTTCATTAGAAACTGATGACGTTGTTCCTCTGCAGAAGAGGAAGGACGAGGAAATCGAAGTAAGTCTCTGCGGGAACCCGATGTACCTGGGGCGACCGGGGACACACCGTAACCACCGTGCCTTCAAGGTAACTGAAGTCATCGGTGGGGATTTGGGGTGGATAAAATGACACCGGATGCACTTTCGCAGGAAGAGATCGACGCTCTACTCAAGGGTTCTACCGGAGGTGAGGGTGAAGGGGGGTCGCCGCAAGAGGGTGGGTTGACCCCCGACCAAACCGAAACACTCGAGAAATATGGCGACAAGATGGCCCAAACTCAATCCGACATGATTGGGACTTACTTGGGCGACACCGTCTCTGTGGATCGCCAGAGTCATTCCGCGGAAACCGCCGACGCGATCGCATCCAAGATTTCCGGCAATATCGTTGTCTGTTCATTTCTCTATGAAGGAAGTTTGAACGGGAAATCTCTGCTTTTGTTTACCGAAAAGGATGCTTGCAAGGTTGGCGGGACCATGGTCGGGGAACCGGAGGCTTCAGAGTTTTCCGAACTGATCATGGATGCCTTCAAAGAGATCTGTAACACTATCGTAGGAAATTTAAACACCGGTTTGAGTAACGAACTCGGCATGACCGTTTCCATCAAGGACATGGAAATGGAAATGAAAGAGTTTAGTTCGGCCCTTCTGGTTGAGAAAATTGGTGAAAGCGACCTGAATGGTCTCATCACTTACAGCCTGAAAATCGGTGAAGATGACCCTACAGCTTGTTGGCAAATCTTCTCCAAGGAACTGATCGAGTCCATCAACTCACCCGCGGAAACGGCGGAGCCAACACCCGCGCCCAAATCCGCTCCGGCGGCGGCCCAACCCGCCACTCAGCCTCAAGCAGCCCCGGTCGAATTCGAACCACTGGCCCAGGAAACAACACGCACTTCGGCGCCGGCAAACCTCGACCTGATTATGGACATCGGATTAGAGATCCGAGTGGAACTGGGCCGAACTAACATGAAGATACGGGACATCCTCAACCTGGGCGGCGGGTCCGTGGTCGAGTTGGATAAACTGGCGGGCGAGCCGGTTGACCTATTGGTCAACGATGTCATCTTCGCGAAAGGTGAAGTGGTGGTCATCGACGAGAATTTCGGTGTCAGAATCACAGAGATTCTGACCCTTCAAGAACGCATCAAAACGTTAGGCGAATTGAAAGACTAAGAACACTTGCGACGGAGAAGACCTTTGGGGAAAGGTCTTTTCGGTAGGTCGCCAAATCGGGAGAGCCCAATAGGGTTCGCTCACTGGGGGAGAGTCAATGAAGAGCACGCTGGGGTGGCTCCTGGCAACACTTGTCATGTGTATGGCGAGTGGTGGCTGGGCCGAATCGAATCAGAACACAGATCAAAAATCGGCGGTTGCTTCTGGCGAGAGTCGGGAAGGGTACCGTTTCGATGCGGACCGTTTCGGGCAGGCAATGGATCGAGCTTCGGGGACACCCGCGCAAGATCCGGCTGAGTCGTCCGTCATCAACACCTCGGATATCAGCCTGTCTCGAATTTTGGGAAGAACGGTCCTTTCCCTGATTGTCATCATCGGAGCAATCTACGGTCTGACTTATTTTCTCCGGAACCTCTCGAACAGAACATCCTATCAGAATGCGGGGCCGTTACGTGTCCTGAACAAACAGAGTCTCTCTCAAAAATCTTCGGTTTACGTTGTGTCCACACTTAACCGTTTTCTGATTATCGGCGAGTCCGCCCAAGGCCTTACCTGTTTATCTGAATTTAACGATCCAGAGGAAGTGGAAAACCTGAAGCGCGAATACGGTTGGGATGGAAACGGACAAACAGATGGATCGCCTACCTTCCTTTCCGGTCACTCAAAGTTTGCGCCAACGCTCAAATCCCATATGGATGATCTCGAAAGAGAACTTCAGGAATATGAGGAGGTGCGTCGCTGATGTTTGCTGTCGGGGATCGCAAAACCTGGTTGTGGCCGGTAGGTGCTAGGATCTCTCAGGTCCTATGCTTAGTGCTGTTCCTCTGCTTGATGTCTATGGATGCAGCGGCTCAATCCGTGCCCAACATCAGCCTCAACGTCGATTCGAGCAACGAACCCAGCGATGTGGCCCTGTCGCTGCAGATTCTGTTCTTGTTCTCAATTCTTTCGATCGCACCCGGTCTCTTGATCATGGTCACCTCTTTTACACGGATCGTTATCGTTCTTTCATTTATCCGCCGGGCGCTCAATCTTCAGCAAACACCACCGAACCAGGTCATTGTGGGACTCTCTTTGTTCATGACCTTCTTTGTGATGGCGCCAGTATGGAACGAAATAAACACGGAAGCAGTACAACCCTACTTGAATCACGAGTTTGATAAAGAAGTTCGAGACCCGATCGACCCGGTCACTCAAGAGGAGATCGATCCCGAAACTCTCCCCTTCAACATCATGCTAACCAGAGCAGTTCGTCCGATACGAACTTTCATGTGGTCTCAGATCGGAGTGGAGGGAGAAGAGGAAGTAGCGCTACTGATGGTGATGGCAGGTCTGGAGAAACCGGAGACGCCGGCTGATGTTCCGCTTCGGGTTCTAGCGCCGGCATTCATGCTGAGTGAACTCCAAAAGGCTTTCATTATGGGGTTTCTCTTGTTCCTTCCTTTTCTTGTCATCGACATCGTGATCGCATCGGTCATCTTGTCGATGGGTATGTTTACTCGGTCTCCCGTCTTGATTTCACTCCCATTCAAGATCCTCTTGTTTGTGATGGTCGATGGTTGGCGGCTGGTTGTGGAATCGCTTGGCGTTTCAATACTCGGGGTTTAAACGAAAGGGGCAAACCAAAATGGAAGCAGGAACAGTGTTGGCTTTGGGTCGGGAGATGCTTTTGCTGACCCTTTATCTATCGGTCCCCATCATGGTGGTCGGAATGGCGATTGGATTGATCATCAGTATCTTTCAAGCGATGACTCAGATCCAGGAACAAACACTCACTTTCGTGCCCAAGATTATCGCGATTCTAGTCACCATCATTCTCCTTCTGCCTTGGAGTCTTCAAATGATGGTGACTTACACACAACGTTTGATTGAGCAGATGCCGGGGTTTGTAAACTAAGATGAACGATGTCGATTTCAATCTTTTGGTGGATCAGTTCCGCCTCTATCTGTTGGTCTTTGTACGGATCAGCGCGCTCGCTATCGCTGCTCCCGTGCTTTCGAGCGCTCTCCTTAGGGTTCCAGTTCAGCTCATGGTCGGATTGGTGTCGGCGCTTGCATTGATCGTCATGATGCAGCTGCCGGGCGATATTCTTCTTCCCGATTGGGGATGGGGATATGCGCTGATGATTGGCGGGGAAGTCTTGATGGGGGTATCGCTAGGCTTCTTGGTCTCTCTGATTTTGGGAGGGATACAAGTTGGCGGTGAGATTATCGACCACCTGATCGGGTTTGCGGTGGTCGATGTCATCGACCCGGTCACCAACGAGTCGGCATCATTGATCGGGAACTTGAAAGGCCTCTTGGCAACACTCCTCTTTCTTCTGCTGCACGGACACCATCACATGTTTCGCGGGTTGATGAGAACTTTCGAGTCGGTGCCACCCGGAGCGGCCGGAATGCCGATCGAAGTGTGGCCATTCATTCTCGGGTACTCCGAAATGTTGTTCATTGTCGGACTTCAAATCGCCGCGCCTTGTCTGATTGTCATGACCCTTCTTTATGTGCCGGAAGGATTCCTCGCGCGCATGGTGCCGCAATTAAATTTAATGATTAACGATGTTCCCTTCCGAATAGTTATTGGACTGTTTGTCGTTTGGTTGGGCCTCGGACCGATGATGGGAGTTCTGACTGGATTGATCGAAGAAATAGCCACAGTGGGAGACCGATTCGCGCTCATTGCAGCGGGAGCATAAGGATTTATGCCAGCCAACGACGAAACCGGCGAAAAAACGGAAGAAGCGACTCCCCGCCAACGGGAACGCGCGAGAGAAGAAGGACGGGTGGCCAGCAGCCGTGAGGTTGGGACTCTGTTCATTCTGACCGCCGCGACTCTGTCCATCTATTTCGCCGGTCCCTACATGATTGGTCGACTGGAATCGCTTTTCATCCGTGTCATCGAAGCCATGGCATTCGCGGATATTGCCGGGGGTGGGGCCGCACGGCTCCTTCAGGAGATGCTTATTCAGACATTGCTGGTCATCTGGCCAGTCATGTTGGCATTGGTGGTGGCATCCTTGACGGGGTGGATTCTCCAAGTCGGATTCATCTTTGTCAGCAAACCGCTTCAACCTCAGCTTTCACGCATCAACCCGATCGAAGGAGCCAAACGTCTCTTTTCCACACAAATTCTGGCAGAGACCGGTAAGTCCATTTTTAAGTTTACTGTCGTCGGCACGGTTTCGTATTTTTTATTTAAACCCATGATTCCATTCGCGGCGGCGACTGTCAGTCGCGATCCAAAACTGATTCTTCCAACTATCTTCGAGATTGGTTTGGACCTGGCTCTCTACCTTCTACTCTTTCTTCTCGCGGTCGCACTATTCGATTACTCCTACCAAAAATGGCGACACTCCAAAGATCTGCGGATGAGCCGCTATGAAGTCAAACAGGAACTGAAAGAACAGGAAGGCGACCCGCAGATCCGAGCCCGGGTCCGCTCGATCCGTCAACAACAAATCCGTCAACAGATGATCGCCGAAGTCCCCAAAGCCGAAGTGGTAATTACCAATCCGACTCACTATGCGATTGCGGTTCGGTACGATATGGACGAACGAAGAGCACCACATGTTCTTGCCAAAGGTCGCGGCGTCATCGCACAACGAATCAAGGAGATCGCCACCGAAAACGACATTCCCCTCTACGAAGACAAATGGTTGGCCCGCCAGCTCTACGCCGCTTGCGATGTTGGCGATAGTGTCCCCGTGGATTTGTGGCAAGCCGTGGCTCGCGTCCTCGCGTTTGTGAGAACCCTCAACGATAGCCACCAGGCGGTGGGAGCATAAGCCATGGCGAACTCTCTCGACGCTCCTCGCGGCCTGACCCACCCCGACAACCGCGCCAATCTTTTGGCTGCGATCGGAATCATCAGCATTCTCTTCATCATGCTGGGGAATATCCCCGCTTGGATGTTGTCTTCCCTATTGGCATTCAATATCGCTGTCGCACTCATGGTTCTGATGATTTCTTTTTATATCACCGGGCCACTCGATTTCTCGACGTTTCCCAGTGTCATCCTTGTGTTGACACTTTTTCGGCTGGCTTTGAATGTAGCCAGTACGAAGCTCATCCTCCTCCCCGCCACGGTATCTCCGGAGGACAAGGCGGGGGCGGTCATCAACTTCTTTGGGAGTTATGTGGCTGGAAACAATCCCGTCGTCGGTTTTGTCATCTTTCTCATCCTCGTACTCATCCAATTCATTGTCATCACACGCGGTTCGAACAGAATCGCGGAAGTAGCGGCACGATTCACCTTGGACGCCATGCCAGGGAAACAGCTCTCAATCGACCAAGACCTCAACAGCGGGTTAATCACCGAAGACGAAGCCCGGAAGAAACGCGAAGACCTGGCGCGTGAAGCGGATTTCTTTGGCGCCATGGATGGCGCCAGTCGCTTTGTAAGAGGCGATGCGATCGCGGGTATTATTATCACCTTGATCAATATTGTCGGCGGCTTGGTGGTGGGAGTCACGCAAGACGGTCTTACTTTTACCGGGACGCTTTCCACCTACACTCTGTTGACTATCGGGGATGGCTTGGTTTCTCAAATCCCCGCTCTCCTGATTTCTACGGCCGCAGGTATCGTCGTCACCCGAGCCGCGTCCTCGGACAGCTTGGGAGCGGGTGTGTCCAAACAGATTCTGGCACAGCCCGCATCGCTCGCGGTATCCGCCGCGACTCTCACACTTCTCGGAGGGTTGTCTCTGATTAGCCCCGAGACAAGAGGGATTTTCTTCCCATTCGCACTAATGGCGGCCGCTATGGGCGGGATGTGGTACCTCGTCTCCCAGCGCGAGGAACAAGAATATCAACACAAACTCGATGTCCAGAAGCAGGAGATCGAGAAACCTTCCCGCGATTCCGAACCTCCGGAAAGTTTCCTCCGAGTCGATCCGATGGAATTAATGATTGGATACAATCTTGTTCCGATGATGGACAGCTCGAGAGGCGGAGACTTCCTCGATCAAGTCGCATCCATTCGCAGGAACATCGCTCTTGAAATGGGAGTGGTGGTCCCACAGATCCGAATCAGGGACAACATGCAGCTAGGAGCCAACGAGTACTCGATTCGAATTCGGGGTGTGCAAGTCGCTCAGGGAGAGGTGCTTCCGGATCATTTCCTCGCGATTAATCCAGGAGGCGATGTGGGCGAAATATCCGGAATTCATACCACCGAACCCGCTTTCGGTGTCCCTGCAGTCTGGGTCACCGGTCAAAACCGAGGCGCCGCAGAATTGGCCGGGTACAATGTTATCGAACCCTCCGCGGTTCTGGCCACACATCTCACCGAGATTGTCCGCGCACATGCATCGGAACTGCTCGACCGGCAGGCGACGCAGAAACTGATCGATGGGACAAAGGAAGAATGCCCGGTGGTGGTGGGCGAGCTTCTTGAAGGTCCGCAAGCGATCGGCATTGGGAAGATTCAGAAAGTCCTTCAGAATCTGCTCGGTGAGCGCGTGCCGATTCGGAACCTACCCCATATTCTCGAGATCCTCGCCGACAACAGTGCAGTCACCAAAGAAGTCGATCCACTGACCGAGTTTGTCCGTGTCGGTCTTGCTTTGGGAATCACCCAGAGTGTGATGAGTTCGGATGGCACTTTATCCGTGATCGTCCTCGATCCCTCGGTCGAGCAAGAAATCCAGAACGCGGCTCGTCAAACAAGTCAGGGATCGTATGCTGCGCTGGACCCAAACCTCAGCAAAAGAATCATTGAAGCAGTCCTAGAGCAAGTTGACGTGGCTTCGTCTCTGGGACTTCCGGCGGTTTTCCTGGTGAATCCCCAGATCAGACTGGTTTTTAGTCGCTTAATACGCCGGTATCTGTCTGGAGTCACGGTTCTTTCTTACACCGAAGTCACGGGAGAAACCAATCTGCGAAGTATCGGAACGGTGACCCTAAGCAAATCAACTGAACAAGAAGCAACACAGGAATAGTGAATACCGAATCAGCCGATTCGTTGAGATATGGAAACACATTTTTTGATGAAGGGAACTAGGGGGAGATGAGAATTAGAAAGTTTGTTGCAACGAGTGCGCAAGCGGCGATGAACCAGATTAAAAGGGAACTCGGAGAGGATGCGGTGATTCTGCATACACGCACACACCCCGGAAAGTTCTTTGGGCTACTGGGGAAACCTCGAGTGGAGGTCACCGCCGCGATCGAGGACCAGCAACCTGCGTTCCAAACAAGAACTTACACACAGACTGGACAGGCTGACACCCAGCCAAGCGCTGGATTGGAACCGAAGGCCACCTTCTCAGCCGGAGAGGCGCCCGCTCATGCAGCTGCGCGAGAATTCCTGTCCAAGATTCAGGAGATTCGTGAGAACGGTCCAAAACCGCTCGCCAATCAACCAGATACCGTGAGCCAGGAGGAGGAGCCAACCCGAGATTTGTCGGTTCCGGCTCCTGACGATTCTCCGGATGACAACAGGTTGGGACTGCTTGAGACACGTATCGACAGGCTTTCTCAGACCATGGACCGATTGCTCTGTCTCGGCGGACCCCTCGGGCAAATGGGTATTCTTTCGGAAGTCCCGGAACCGTGGCATCCCGCTCTCAAGAACTTGTTGGAAGGGAACCTCGTCGAGGAGATTCTTCAGGAGGTCGCTGAGAAATTGAAAAACATTCCTTACCCAGGTAAGGAATTGGAACCCAAAATTCTCTGTGAGGTCCTCGCTGGATTCCTAGGAACCAGCGAACCGATTGTCAAACCTCAAAGCGGTCAGCGAGTTATCACCTTGATTGGACCGACAGGTGTCGGGAAAACCACCACCTTGGCGAAACTTGCGTCCGGATTGGTGGTCAACTCGAAAACACCCACCCGGGTCGGGTTGATCACGGTAGACACGTATCGTCTGGCAGCAGTGGAACAACTGCAGACTTACGCAAAGATTTTGAACCTCAACATTCAAGTGGTTTACAGCCCGGACGAATTGCCTGGGGCCATCGAAAAATGCCGTGAATGCGACGTCGTGTTCATCGATACCGCGGGGAGATCCCCCAGAGACGAGAATCAAATGTCCGACCTCAAGTTGTTCCTCGAGAAGGTTCCCGGATGCGAGAACATACTGGTTCTCAGCTCAACGATGAACGAGCGATACCTGGATCTCGCGGTGGAACGATTCAAGTCGATTTCCATCGACAGTTTGATTGTGACCAAACTCGATGAAACCAACCATTTTGCCACTCCGCTCAACATCCATCGTAAGACAGGCATCCCTCTCTCTTACATCACGACTGGTCAGAATGTCCCGGAAGACATCGAGAATGTTCGCCCGGAAAATCTCGCACAGCAGATATTGAGCGAAGTGGGTTGGCAAGAATCGAACACCAAGACCAAAGAACCCCAATTGGAAGTTGCGGTATCCTAAGGAGGCGACCCTATGTTCGATCAAGCGCAACGTCTCCGGGAATTGGTTGACCAAAACCGTCAACCCACTCTCTCTGTGGTTCCGCCACCTCCCCTCCCGATCGCTAAACACGCGCGAACTGTTGCGGTTACCAGCGGTAAGGGGGGAGTCGGAAAAACAAATATTGTTACAAACCTGGCCATCGCCCTGGCCCGGCGCGGGAAGAAGATTCTACTTGTCGATGCAGATCTTTCTCTGGCGAATGTGGATGTCTTATTGGGATTGCAACCCAAATTCAATCTCTCCCATGTGGTCTCGGGTGAGAAGAGGCTCCGAGAAATTGTTCTGGAGGGCCCTCATTCGATCCGTTTGGTGCCCGCTGCCAGCGGCGTTCAAGAAATGGCCGATCTCCGTGAGGATAACCTTCAGACACTCATTGCGGATTTCTCCGATTTCGACCAAGAGTTCGATCTTATCCTGATCGATACCGCAGCCGGCATATCGGAATCGGTTCTCAGTTTCGCGGTCGCTTCGCAGGAGGTCCTTCTCATCACCACACCCGAGCCGACATCTTATGTCGATGCGTATCAGATGCTGAAGAACCTGCACCGTTATACACCCCATCAACCGGTCCACTTGATCGTGAATATGGCAACGAGTGAGAAAGAGGGAAGACAAACCGCCGATTTCATGCGCGAGATGGCCGACAAGTTCCTTCAGCACTCACTGAATCATATAGGAACCATTCTGCGCGATCCGGATGTTCCGGCCTCGATCCGCCTCCAGAAACCCTTCCTGGAAGAATCGCCTCACGGACCTGCGGCAAGAGGAATCCAGCAGCTCGCGACACGGCTGATGAACCAGACCTCCAACAACGGGACCTCCAATGATTCGGAAAAATCTCTTTGGAGCCGAGTCATTGATTTTGTGAAGAACGGAGCAGTGGCTCATGCCGAGTAATTATGGGTCTTCACTCTATCCATCCCGATTGGAAAGGATCGCCTCTCAGATGGAGCGGCTCGAAAAGAGTTCGAACAATTGGGATCGCGATTCCAATTTCGTCGGGAAGATGGAGGGTGGCCTTTCAGCGAGGAAAAAACAACAGAACACGGAAAAAACCCTGCTAAAAACAAAGACAAATAATCCGATTGGCTGGTGGGAAATGTGGGTAAACCGTGTTAGACTGGAACCATGGGGTGGAACTCTCAGAGAGTTGGCAGAAGAAATGGTTCGGAAATCGAAAGATCCGTTTTCGGGGAGAACACGTCAGATTACAGTCCTTTGCGCGTTCGTTCCCTTCGTTTGTGCAATACTGGGTGCCGGCATTCGGTTTATGCCTCAGATGCCGTACCTATCCTTATGGGAGAAGATCACCTTCTTTATCGCCTTTCCGATCTTTTTTTCGGTCGCGGGCGCCTTCGTGGGTTTCATCATCGGAGTGATGCTGGACACGCTCGAGCGGCAGGTCGAACAGAAAGATATGATTGGGAAAATCAAAGGGGATCGTCTTGGAATGGAGGGTTCAGAACCTCCAAGCACACAGAAGATGACCGTCTGGGTGGAAGTAGACGATCTGGAAGAGAATCAACGAGTGGCTGAGACAGTCGCCGGGGATGATGGCACCCCCATTTTACTGCGGCATACTATGCTTAAACCCTCGCATATTCAGATGTTGAAAGATCGGAACATCGATCAAGTCAAAGTGGAGATGGTGAAATATCCAGCAAGCGGTGATTTGGCTTTTGCTGGGTGATTGATTTAGTTGAGTCTTAATCGGGGAACAGGGAGAGAAACGGGAATGGGAGAAAAAGCCGCAGAAGTGGCCAAAGGTAAAGCGAAGTCCGAGACACGCAAGGTCCAACCGATGCCCAATGAGGCCGAGGTTTGGCAGGAGATCGTGAAAGGGGATGCCGCCGCTCGCGATAAGATGATTCGCCAGTATGTCTATCTGGTGAAGTACGTTTTGAACCGACTGGTATCGCACCCTCATCTCGATCAGGACGTGCTGGATTTCGACGATCTTTACTCGGCCGGGACCATCGGACTGATCAACGCAGTCGATAAATTCGACCCAGGACGCGAAGTCAAATTCATTACTTATGCGATTCCAAGGATTCGCGGTTCCATCATCGACGAGCTTCGCGCGGTCGATTGGTTGCCGAGAAGCTTGCGACAGAAGGTGAATAAGCTCCAGAATGCTTATAGGCAATTGGAAAGCGAACACCTTCGCCCGGCCAGAGAGGAAGAGATCTGCGAAGTTCTCGAACTCACAACCGAGGATTTCCGTGCGCTTCTTAGTTCGGCCTCGAGAGCAGTGGTCTTATCGTTGGATGAAGAGCTCCGACTCACCGACGACAGCAACACAACCCGCGGCGAACAGGCTTTCCGTCATGAAAAGTCAAGCCGGGATCTGGTCGCGAGAGAAGAGCTGATTCTAATCCTGACTAACACCATCGAATCGCTTCCCGAGAAGGAGCGACTGGTGGTTGCGATGTACTACTATGATGACATGACCTTCAAAGAAATTGGGAAGGTCTTGTCGGTTACCGAAAGCCGTGTCTGTCAGCTGCACACCAAAGCGATGGTGAGGCTGCGAGGTCGGCTGAAGGAGATGGAACACGACTTCGCTCGTGTGGTGTGAGTGTGGGGTGGCTGGAACGATGAGCCGACTCGAAAGGGGATTGGACCATGAGGATAGCCGATCATGCTCCCGCACTACAGAGTTCTCAAGCATTGCAACAACCCGCAGCCACCGCGCACCAACAACAGATACAGGCGGCGCAAGTGGCCGCTGCTTCGGTCGCGCGTGAGAACGAGAAACGAAACACCGAGGTCAACGATACCGAGAAGAGCGAAAACCTGACGGTTCATGGGGAGGAGCAAGGGAAGAATCGGAAGGGTAAGGGAAAGCGAGAAAAGGGTTCACCCCAGGATGATGCCGCTGGGGCCGAAACCTCCACGAGTAAACCCCCTTCCGAGCCCGGCAACGGGAACCTGCTTGATGTGACAGCATAGATGTTAGAAATCATTCAATGGACACTACTCGTTCTGCTCGGTGGAATGGTAGGATGGCTATGGAAAAGTCGTTCTGTCAAGGAATCTCCCGACTGGGTCTCTGGAATTGACGAAGACGATCTGGTTATGCAGAACGATCTCGACCAATACCATCACCGGGTGGTACAACTCTCTCATGCCCAGCGCGATCTCCTCCTAAAGAAAATCGCCACTTTGGAAACCCGGCTGAAAAAAGTCCAAAGTCCTCCGATGGTTCGTGGCCCTCTCCCCTCTCAGGAACCTATTATAGAGAAGCCCTTGGACCCTCCCGGCAAGGAACTCGATCTCGGTGGAATGGATCAGGGGCCCGAAACTCCTGCTATGCAGCCGTTAGTGAAGACCGTGTCCGAGGTCACAAAAACCCTCGCAGCTGACCTGACGGTCCCTCTAGAGAAAGAGATCGAGGTCTATTCGGATGCCTCCCACACTGTCGACCCGACGGAGCGGATCCTCCAGCTTTGGCGCGACGGCCAGACCGCTGAGCAGATTGCTCGAGAATTGCGAATGGGGAGACAGGAGGTCCAGCTCCTCATTGAGATGTCGCGCCACGCTCCTCTCGGCGCGACCAAGGGTTGATGCCTCGTGCCAGATATCCGCGAAGACCAGCACCCTCGTCTGTGGGCCTTGCTCTTTTCCGACGATCGCGAAAAACGCCTCGATGCCCTTAAGATTCTTGCACGTGTCGATGTCGAGTGGCCGATTCCCTGGTTGACTCTTCTGGTCGCCGATGCCGATCTGCAGATCAGCAAGGCGGCCTACCGCGCGATGCACAAGCGCGGCAAGGACCTGCTCCCTTTTCTCAGCCTTCAGAAACTATCTCCCCAATCGAAAGTCCGTCAGATGTGTATACGGTTGTATGGGGAGATGGGGAGTCTTGCCTATCTGGATGAGGTCCTTCCTTCTCTTTTCGATCCGGTTATCGATGTTCGGGAAGAGGGTCGAAAAGCGATCAACCAGATGGTTCATCGGACCCTCGATCAAGTGGAAGAAGATCCGGAAGCGGCTGAGCTTCTTGAAGGAGCGATGGACCTGTTTGCGGCGCTCTCTTCGGTTCCTCAGTTGAATGTGAGGACCATCATTGTCGCCATGTTTCTGGCGATCTCGGTCGAGAACCGCGAGAAGTTCTGGGATCTCTTTCCCGATATGGCGGTCCATGCTCGGAACGCCATCGAGCACGAACTGCTCGCGCGCCCGAATTTCGATCGTGTTCAACTGCTCTATTATGGTCTCGTGGCCAAAGAGAGCAAACTCTCCGATCGTGCGGGGATTATTGTTGAACGGCTTTTGA